>CAZUEB010000010.1:0-20960 GCA_964619115.1 uncultured Dehalococcoidales bacterium | reverse complement strand
ATCGTATTGACCAGCCACTGGGTTACCTCTTCCGGGTCTCTCTTAGCCGGACCGAGATTAAGGTCTATGTAATCTGCCCCAGCGTCGGTCTGCCCTTTAGCTAAATCCTGTATTACCTTGGGATTGCGTTCCTTGACAGCGTCATTAACATCTTTGGAAATAATGTGAATGCTTTCGCCGATTAAAACCATGTAAGCCCCCTTTTATTTAATAACCACCAAAAAAGCAAAGTTTCCCAGAGTGATTATCTGACCAAGCCGAACCAACGCATAATTGTATCACCTCATCATGTAAGCGTCAACAATATTTGCGCCTGCTAAGGGAAGACTCAACCTTGTATAAACAAAGAATTGAAAGCTTCAGCTAATGAAAGCTATAATTGACCTTTGTGAGCTAAAGAAGATGACCAGCATTGATGACATACTCTATGAGGTCTCCAAGCCAGCTCGATACAGCGGCGGCGAATGGAATAGCGTTGTCAAAGATTGGCAGATAATTCCTATCCGAATCGCCCTTGCCTTCCCCGACGTATACGAAGTCGGCATGTCCAATCTGGCATTACCGATACTCTATAAAATACTGAATGACCAGCCAGACGCACTTACCGAGAGGGTCTACGCCCCCTGGGTGGACATGGAGGCGCTGCTCAGACAGCATAACATCCCGCTGTTCAGCCTCGAGACCAGACACCCCTTGGAAGACTTTGACATAATAGGTTTCTCGCTGGGCTACGAGCTTACCTATACAAATGTGCTGAATATGCTTGATCTGGCTAAAATTCCGCTGTTCAGCCACCAGCGGAATGATTCGCACCCTCTGGTAATAGCTGGAGGCAGTTGTGCTCTTAATCCGGAACCAATGGCTGATTTCATAGACCTTTTCGTCATCGGCGAAGCCGAAGAGACAATACTTAAATTACTGGAAGTCTACCGAGCCAGTAAGGACATTAATAAAGAACATGTGCTGAAACAGGCAGCAAAACTCCCCGGCGTATATGCGCCGAGCTTATATGAAGTGGGCTACCACAAAGATGGCACCTTCGCCAGCATAAAGCCAAAGGTACCCGAAGCCAGGCTACCAATCGAGAGACAGATAATAGATGAATTACCGCAGCCTGTTACCAGGCCGGTGGTACCTCATATCAAAATAGTTCACGACCGCGGCGCCGTCGAGATCCAGCGGGGATGCAGCCGAGGCTGCCGCTTCTGCCAGGCTGGCATGATTTACCGCCCCGTCCGTGAACTACCCGAGCAACAAGTAATAGAAGGCGTAGCAGAGCTTATAAGCAACTGCGGGTACAACGAAGTATCCCTGGTCTCTCTGAGCACCGGAGATTATCACAATATAAGCGAGTTAATCGGTCAGCTATCACGCAAATACTACCACGACAACCTAACCCTGTCCGTGCCCAGCCTCCGCCTGGATGCGTCGTCAATAGACCTGGTGGAATCGCTGCCTTACCGGCGCAAGACCACTCTTACCTTCGCCCCTGAGGCCGGAACCGAGAGGCTGCGGCAAGTCATAAACAAACATATACCCGAAGAGGCAATGCTTAACACCTTCACCGCCGCTTTCGAAAAGGGCTGGCTGAATCTCAAGCTATATTTCATGGTCGGGCTGCCTACCGAGACCATTGACGATATAAAGGGCATAATAGAGCTGGTGACCAAAACCTGCCAGCTAGGCAAGAAACTTAGAAACAAACCGCCGGGACTTAGAGTCAGCGTGGCCACCTTTGTCCCCAAGCCTCACACCCCCTGCCAGTGGTTAGCACAGAACACGGAAGAGCAGCTAATCCCCAAGCATGAAATTCTCAAACAAGGCTTACGCCGCACTGGAGCCCACCTTTCATGGCAGGACACTAAAATCAGCCAGCTTGAAGCAGCCCTATCCCGTGGTGACCGCAGGCTAGGCAAAGTTATACATAAGTCATGGGAACTGGGCAGTAGATTCGATGCCTGGCAGGAATGCTTCAACTACGATAACTGGCTGCGCGCTTTTAAGGAATGTAAACTTGACCCCGCCTTCTATGCCAATCGGGAACGACCCACGGACGAAGCATTACCCTGGCAGCATATCGACATTGGTGTAAACTCAGCCTTCCTCAAGAAAGAATTTCAGCACATGCAGCAAGGGAAAGAAACCTCCGATTGTCGTCATGGACATTGCAACGCCTGCGGGCTTCAGCAAAGACATCCGAACTGCCGGCAAAAATTCAAGCCGAACGCCAAACTGGTATAATGATAATACGTCAAGGGAAGGAGTGAGCTATGGTAAAAACATCTTTACCTTCTGAAGCTGTATACTGGCCATTCAAGAAATACATGGATATGTATAACCGCTCAATACAAGACCCGGAACGTTTTTGGGCTGATGAGGCTCGCAAGCTGGACTGGTTCAAGACCTGGGACAAAGTCCTTGACTGGCAACCACCTTTCGCCCGCTGGTTTGAAGGAGGCAAAATCAACGCCAGCTATCAATGCGTGGACCGGCATGTTAAGACCTGGCGGAGAAGCAAAGTTGCCATATACTGGGAGGGCGAGCTGGGTGACAGCCAGGTCTTAAGCTATTCCACCCTCTACAGATGGGTGAATAAATTCGCTTCAGTCCTGAAAAATTTGGGTGTCAACAAAGGGGATACGGTTGCACTATACCTGCCGATGATTCCCGAATTGCCCATATTCATGCTCGCCTGTGCTAGAATCGGAGCCCCACACACCGTCGTCTTTTCCGGTTTCAGCGCCCAGGCTCTGGCCGACCGAATCAACGACATCAATGCCAAAGTTCTGGTAACAGCAGACGCCGGCTTCAGAAGAGGTAAGTATCTGGAACTTAAAAAAATTAGCGATGAGGCCGTAAGTATATCGCCATCAATTGAAAAGGTAATAGTGGCTAGAAGGGCAGGCACACCTACGGATATGAAACAAGGACGAGACTTCTGGCTGCACGAATTACTCGATGATGCCAGTTCCTTCGTGCCTGCTGAACCTGTTGAGGCTACCCACCCTCTTTATATTCTTTATACATCGGGCACCACCGGCAAGCCTAAGGGCATTGTCCATGGCACCGGCGGCTACCTCGTTTTCACTAATTCCGGCTACGAATGGGTCTTCAATGTTAAAGAGGAATCCGTTTACTGGTGCACCGCCGATGTTGGCTGGGTCACCGGGCACAGCTCCATAGTCTACGGCCCCTTATGTCATGGCGCTGCTATCGTCCTTTACGAAGGAGCCCCTGATTACCCCTCGGTAGACAGATGGTGGGACATCGTAGAAAAATACGGAGTTACGATATTCTACACATCACCCACCGGCATCAGGATGTTGATGAAGTATGGTGAGGACGTGGTCAAAAGGCACGACTTGAGCAGCCTCGAGCTACTGGGCAGCGTCGGAGAAGCCATAAACCCCGAAGCCTGGCAGTGGTATTACAAGGTTATCGGCGGCGAAAGATGCCCCATAGTAGACACCTGGTGGCAGACCGAAACCGGCGGCACAATGATATCGCCGACACCAGGCATTGAACTGGTGCCTCTAAAGCCGGGCTCAGCAACCTTCCCCCTGCCCGGGGTCAATGCTGATATCATTGATGAAAGCGGTAAATCAATACCGGCTGGAGAGAAAGGCTTTCTGGTTATAAAATCACCCTGGCCGGGGATGCTCACGGGCATACACGGAGACCCGGAAAGGTATCAGGAGACCTACTGGTCTAAATTCCCAGGCATGTTCTATACCGGCGACTATGCAATCAGGGACAAGGATGGTTACTTCTGGTTGCTAGGCAGAGCCGATGAGGTACTTAAAATAGCCGGACACAGAATCGGCACAATAGAAATAGAAGACGCTGCCGTTTCTCATGAAGCGGTGGTCGAAGCGGCTGTAGCCAGCAGGCCGGACGAAGTTAAGGGTGAAAGTGTTGTCATCTTCGCCACACTCAAGCAGGGGATAGAAGCTTCTCAGGAGCTTAAGAACAAGATAAAACAGCATATACGCAAGACACTGGGTCCTGTTGCCACTCCCGATGAAATCTATTTCGTGGCTAAACTACCAAAGACTAGAAGCGGTAAAATCATGAGACGGGTTCTCAAAGCCGTAGCCAGCGGCACCAAAATCGGCGACCTGACCACGATTGAAGACGAAGTATCTGTGGAAGAGGCGAGGAAAGCCTTTGAGGAGCTTCAGAAAAAGGTGTAACGATACCACACTGCTGCATTCGATACAATTATGCTGCACAAAACTTTCACTCGTTTGAGAGTAAATAAATCTGGAGGGAGGTGCTGTTTGTGATGTCAAAAAATAAAAGCCTGGTCAAATTCATTCTTGCGTTGTTACTCATCTTAGTCCTGGGCGGAGCTAACCTTTCCTGTGCTTTAGTCAAAATAGGACCTGGAGGTGAAATCACCGTAGATTTCTCTCTAAGGCCTGGCGGTCAACCACCAACCATCAATTTGTTCTTTGCCCGCCCTTCGAGCATCACTCTTGGCAATAACTCGACTATTGAATGGGATGTATCTGGGGCTACCGAGGTTAGCATAGACCAGGGAATAGGAAGTGTTGTCCATGCGGGTAGCGTTGAAGTTTCACCGATGGCAACTGCGACCTTTACTCTAACAGCTAACAATGCCGCCGGCAGTGTAACTCAGTCGTTTACTATTGAGGTTACTTCACCGCCAGCTACTTCACCGCCAGCTACTTCACCGCCAGCTACTTTGCCACCAACCACTCTGCCGCCAACCACTCTGCCGCCAACCACTCTGCCACCAACCACTCTGCCACCAACCACTTTGCCACCAACTACTTTGCCTGTTATCCTTTCCCTCACCGCCAGCCCTTCCAGCATCAGCCCCGGAGGAAACTCCAACCTTAGCTGGAATGTTACCGGTGCCACGTCTGTTAACATATCCCCTGGAATTGGCTCCCGTCCGGCTTCGGGAAGCGCTATAGTAAGCCCGGCTTCAACCACCACCTTTACCCTGTCGGCTACCAGTACCGCCGGAACCGTTACCCAGCAGGTTATAGTTACAGTGGTTGCGGCTCCTCCACCTTCGTTACCCGCTATCCTTTCCTTCATCGCCACCCCCCCCAGCATCAGCCCCAGAGGAAACTCCAACCTTAGCTGGAATGTTACCGGGGTCGCGTCTGTTAACATATCCCCTGGAATTGGCTCTCGTCCGGCTTCGGGAAGCGCTCCAGTAAGCCCGGCTTCAACCACTATCTTTACCCTGTCGGCTACCAATGCCGCCGGAACTGTCACCCAGCAGGTTACGGTTACAGTGGCTGCGGCTCCTCCACCACCGCCCTCCGGGGACGCTGCAACCTGCGAACAAGCCTTGTTTGACGCCGTGAATGCACTAAGGACAGCCAACGGTAGACCCGCTTTAACCAGAAATGCTTATATTGACGGGCTCTGCCAGACGCACGCCCAGTACATGGCAACAGCGAACACGCTCAGCCACGATAACTTCAGTACCAGGTGCAGTTCCATCTGGGCAAGCATCCCCGGTATGCATGCCTGCGCCGAGAATGTCCTTCAAAACAACGTTCCCTGCGATGCCAATGCCATGGCACAGCAGTGGTTTACCTCGCCGGGACACAACGCCAATATGCTCAACGCAGCCTACACCATATCGGGCATGGGTATTGTAATAGACGGCAGCGGGAAAATCTGGGCTTGCCAGATATTCGCCGGGCCATAGTATACATGGGAGATTGTTTCTAGCATTAAAGTGTCACTCTGGGCGAAGAATGACACATAAATGGAGCTTACAGACATTCCCATGCGGTGAATTTGACTTCTAATTCAAAATCCATTAAGCTTTAGGCTTCGGAGTATCGAAAGAGGTAACAAGATGAAACGACTTGAACTCGAAGTTTCCAAAAGAGACGTAACCGGCAAGAAAGTACGATTTCTACGCCGTCAAGGCATTGTTCCGGCCAATATCTACGGACACGGAATCGACTCCACTCCCATAAATGTGGACGCCAGAAGCCTGAAGAGCCTAATGGCTCATGCGGGCATGACCGACCTTATATCCCTCAAGGTTGATGATTCAAAAAGCCCGGTAAAGGTGCTGATGCGTGAAATTCAGAAGAATCCTCTAACCGATGAGCCTCTACATGTGGACTTCTACCAAGTCAGGATGACCGAGAAGATAAAAACAGACGTTCCTGTGGTGTTCATCGGCGAGGCGCCGGTACTGAGGAATATCAAGAACAGCTCTATGCTCCACCTTATTGATTCCCTGCATATTGAAGCTCTGCCTGACGACCTGCCTCACAGCTTTGAGGTCGACGTATCAAACATCGAAGAGCTCGACCAAGCAATCTATGTCAAGGACATACCTCTTGGCCACGGAGTTACGCTGCTCAGCGACCCAGAACAGATGGTAGTCAAAGTGGCTGAGGCTCGCAAGGAAGAGGTCATAGAGGTACCGGTAGAAGCCGTGGCTGCAGAAGAGGTTGAGGCTGTCGGAGAAGCAGAAGAGGGCGCAGAAGCCAAGGCGGAGCCTGGTGAAGAGGAATAACTAATACACCAGCACTAGCTATGGGCTGAAACAAAGTCTTTCAGGGCCTGCAGGTACTGCTCAGTGCCACCCATGAAAATGGTGTTGTGGTCAACTCCGGGGATTATGAGCAAGCGTTTATCTTTGGCAGCAATAGTTTCATAAAGCGCCTTGCCCTCCTCAACAGGCACTATCTGGTCATACTCACCGTGCATGACTAATGTGGGAAGAGAAATCTTCCTAATAAGCCCAAGGTTGGAAGGCACCTCCGGCACAGCGATACCCAGAGCTTCAAGCGGGAAGCCCAAATAGCCAAATAAGTTAAATACATTGGCAAAGCCGCTTTCTATAATCAAACCGCTGAGTTGACTCTGATAATGCGAGGCAAGCTCAATAGCAGAGGCACTGCCCAGCGAGCGACCCATCAGAAAAAGTTTCCCTGTGAATTTATTCTCTTCCAAAACTCGCTTAAAGCCTTCGAACACGGGATGGGCATCCTTTATCATATTGGTGAGTGTGGGCTTGCCTCCACTCCTGCCATAGCCTCTGTAATCAGCCACAAATAGATTCACCCCGATTTGATTATATATAGAGCCAATAGACTCATAATCGCTGGCTACTTCACCGTTACCGTGAAAGAACAGCATATTAGGGTGCTTCTTATCACTGAAATAGAAACAATAAGAAATTGAAACAGCCTCGTCAACGGGAATGGTGCCAGTAATGGCGTTAGCTGCCGCCGATGTTTCAAAAAGATCTTTCCGCGGGTAAAAGATAAACTGCAAAATCTCCGGCTTATCTAGTACCTCAAGCTCATGCCACGGCTCAGCCAACATAATCTCCTATTTTCCTTTGTCGTTACGAACTATTCGCCTCGTGCCATTCTGAGGGAGCAAGGCGACCGAGGAATCCTTCAGTCATCATGGAGATTCTTCGCTTCGCTCAGAATGACAAAAACCTCGTTTGTCAAATCTTTACTATTTCCCCTTGAACATCCTGGCCAACTGTCAGGATACCAAAGGACTGATGCCCCGGACCGGGATTAAAGAATAGAATATTTCCAATTTGTTCAATCTTTGCCCGGTGACTATGCCCGTAAATGATGATATCCACGTCATCAAACAGCACCCTCACCCTTTGCTCTATGCCTTCCGGGCCACCCCAGCCGTGAGTAATACCGATTTTCTTGTCTCCGAGCACCAATAGTTCCCTATCGGGCAACAAGCTCCTGAGCTTCATCGAATCCACATTGCCGTGCACTGCCCTCACTTCACCTAGCCGCTTCAGCCCTTCAAGCACCGCTGAGCCAACGAAATCACCAGCGTGCACTATCAAGTCCACTTCCATAAACGCCTTAAGTATTTCCGGAGAAATTTCTTCTGCCGAATTCATGTGAGTATCAGAAAGCACACCTATTCTCATCACAAATCTCGAACAGGCTAAATCAGTATTCTAAAGGCCGTTCAAAAACGTCTCAATCGCTTGATTCGCGTCCTGGGGTTTTTCCAGAAAGAAATGATGAGAGCCACCTTGAATGATGACCAGCCTGGCGCCGGCGATTTTATCGGCTAAATACTGCGAGTACCTGACCGGCGTCATATCATCCTCAGCGCCACAAATGACCAACGTGGGAGCTTCAATCTGGTGAACTCTATCCATGATGTCGAACCTGTCACAGCACCTGAAATCGTTGAGCTGCACAGCAGGGCCTACTTCAACCATTTTATTTATCACCTTCTCCCTGACAGCTGGAGCTACCCGACTATAGGAAGGTTCAACGAAATCCTTGAGCCAGGTAGCAGGAGAATCAATGCCGGCTTCTATGAATTCAAGAATGTCTGGACTTACCCTGAGTCTGGCTCCGGTGCCAATTAGCACAAGTGCCTTCACGTCTTTAGGGTAAGCCAGTGCATACGCAAGAGCCACGGCGCCGCCCATAGAATGCCCCACCAATACAGGCTGCGAATAACCCTTTTCCTGAACGTATCGATGAAGCCATTCGGCATAATCATCGATACTGATACAAGGTTCGCCTTGTGGATGACCTGGAAGGCTGATAGCCTCAGAATCGGCAAAATGTTTAGCTTGATAATGCCACACCAAGCCAGTGTTGCCGGAACCGTGAATGAAGACGAGTTTCATCCTAATACCTGCAGGATGCCCTGGCGAATCATCTTTATGGCAATAGCCGCCAGAAAGAGACTGATTATTTTGGATGTGGCTCTGACCCCTCCCTGTCCTAGAAAAGCCACCACCCGGTTAGCCTGCGCAAAAAGCAGCCAACCTATTGCCAGATTCAGGATAAAAGAAACTATTACGATAATAACCGAGTACTGGTCGACCAGTATCAGCAGCGTGGTAAGTACCGCCGGCCCGACTACAAGAGGAGTGCCTATGGGTACGACACCCAGCATATCGGCTCCAACTGAAGATTGAGACTCAATCATCTTGCCGGTGATTAAGTCCTTGGCGGCTAAGAGGAAAAGAATGAGGCCGCCGGCGACCAGAAAGTCGGATATCTCTATGCCCAAAAAGAGGAAAATGCCTTTGCCGATAGCAACAAATCCTAAACCTAAACCGAGAGCTGTAACTACCGCCAGGCGCACCGTCCTGCTGCGCTCCCTGGTCTTCATATCCTGTGTCATGGGAACCAGTATAGGCAAGACACCGATGGCATCCATAGCCACAAAGAGAGGAACGAAGGTCAAGCCGAACTCTTGCAGAATTTGTAGCACTTTTTCCATGACTGTCAGCTAAGAAAGACGTCCCTACTCAGCCTTAACCTTGTCGCCTCCCCTGGCATTCTCCTGATGGACAAAGGCCATAGAAGCAACACTGTCATCCTGATCAATTCTGTTTACCCGCACCCCCTGTGTATCTCTGCCAAAGAGCGATATCTCCTCATCTACAGGAACACGGATGATGATACCTTTAGACGAAATAATAATGACGTGTTGATTTGGAGGTACAAGTTTAGCTGAAATAACACAGCCTGTCTTTTCATTAACCCGATGAGCGATTACCCCTTTGCCACCCCGAGCCTGAAGAGGGAAATTCCGCGCGCGGCTGCGCTTACCAAAGCCTTTCTCAGTAATCGTAAGCAGGTTAGCATCAGGGAAGATGGCATCCATAGCCACCAGGCGGTCGCCAGGACTAAGCTTGATGCCACGCACGCCACCACTAGCCCGAGATGCCGGTCGCAAGTCCTTCACAGCGAACCTGATACCTTGCCCGTTTTGAGTTACCAAAATGACCTCACCTTTTTGCGTCACCACCTCAGCCGCCACCAACTCTTCATCTCCTCGAAGCTTCATTGCGATAAGCCCGCTGCTTCTAACCGAAGCAAAATTATCGAAACTTGTCTTCTTCACTATACCTCTCGAAGTAGCCATAATCATAAACAGGCCGGGGGTAAAATCTTTTACCACTACCAGGGCAGTTATCTGCTCCTTCGGGTCGATAGACGATAGGTTAGCCAGAGCTGTTCCTTTCGTAGTTCGCGATACATCCTGGAGTATATCGTAACATCTGAGCCGGTAAACTTTACCCCGGTTGGTAAAAAGCAGTAAATTATCATGAGTATCAGCTACCACAAGATGTTTCACCATATCGGTTTCCCGGGTAACCATTCCTATTTGACCCCGACCCCCTCGATGCTGTTTTTGATACGTTATAGCCGGTATCCTTTTTATGTATCCCTGTTCACTCAGCGTAATCACCACATCCTGATGTGGAATAAGGTCCTCGTCCTGAAACTCCTCAGCCTCCTCTCGCTTAATCGAAGTACGCCGACCATCACCATAACCCTTCTTAAGCTCGGTGACATCCTGCTTAATAAGAAAGAGTATTTTCTTCGGATTTGCCAGAAGGTCTTCAAGATAAGCGATGTTCTTAACCACCTCGCTGTACTCATCGACTATTTTCTTCTGCTCCAGTTGCGCCAGCCGACGTAGCTGCATATCAAGTATAGCCTGAGCTTGAATCTGAGACAGGCTAAAGTTCTCCATCAAGCTGGACCGAGCCGAATCCACCGTCTCTGCTTTTCGTATAGTCTGAATAACTGCATCCAGATGGTCAAGGGCAATTCTGAAGCCTTCCAGAATATGAGCTCGGTCCTTCGCCTTCTGGAGGTCAAACTGGGAGCGACGGGTGATAACTTCCCTACGGAAATCTATGTAACAGGTCAAAACTTCCTTAAGATTAATGACGCGAGGCTGCCCATCAACCAGAGCCAAAATGTTAATAAAGAAGGAGGACCTCATGGGAGTATATTTATAGAGGTTGTTGCAAATCTTGGTAGGCTGAGCATCCTTTCTCAGCCCTATAACTATCCTCATACCATGTCGGTCAGATTCATCGCGAACCTCACTTACCCCCTCGATCCTTCTCTCCCTGACCAGGTTGGCTATTCTTTCCACCAGAGCGGCTTTATTGGTCTGATAAGGAAGCTCGGTTACGACTAATTGCTGACGTCCCCCTCTCAAATTTTCATCAGTAACCTTAGCCTGGACCACCACTTTGCCTTGCCCGCTGGCATAAGCGCTCTTAATGCCCTCCCTGCCTAAAATAATGCCTCCGGTGGGGAAATCGGGCCCCTTCACAATCTTCATCAAGTCATCGACATCAGCCTCAGGGTTATCTATAAGATAATTGACAGCATCGCATACCTCACCTAAGTTATGGGGTGGGATATTGGTAGCCATACCGACAGCAATGCCCGATGAGCCATTCACCAGTAAATTGGGCAACCTGGCTGGTAAAACCGTTGGCTCCTTTAAGCTATCATCAAAATTAGGCATAAAATCAACGGTTTCTTTATCAATATCAACCAGTATTTCCTCGGCTATTTTTGCCAGGCGAGCTTCGGTATATCGCATAGCTGCTGGTGGGTCATCATCCATACTGCCGAAATTACCCTGCCCATCAACAAGCCTGTACCGCATAGAAAAATCTTGCGCCATTCTAACCATAGCCTCGTATATGGGGGCATCCCCATGAGGATGATATTTACCCATAACATCACCAACTATGCGGGCACTCTTCTTATAAGAACTGTTATGGCGGAGACCCAGTCCATCCATGCCATAGAGGATGCGCCGATGCACCGGTTTCAATCCATCGCGCACATCGGGCAGAGCTCGAGAAACTATGACACTCATGGCATAGTCAAGGTAGGAGCTCTTCATCTCCTCTTCGATGATAACCGGTTTTACTACTCCAGCTTCCATTTAATTTTCTCCTGAAAAATTCGCTCGCTTGAGGGGCAATTACCTACTCCTCCATGAACTCTTCTTCTATCCCCGTCTCCTCGTCAGGTGCTACTCCCTCAAATATGGAGAAGCCTTCGGGTATAAGCTCGCCCTCTTCTAATTCCATATCTTCTGCCTCTTCCAGCGCCTCCTCCTCCACAGCCTCATGCCTGAGCAAGGTATCTCTAACATGTGGTTGAAAGCCTTCAACCGCTTTAACCGGAAAGGAAAGACGCCCAACCTGGCTCGGGTGCTGAAAAACCTCTCTGATGATAACCCTCGCGCTGTCATTATTAATGCTGACAATAGCCGCAGTGTATTTATTCCCACCTTCTATCATTCTAGCCAGGCGAAAACCATGAGGCGGCTCAACCAGTCCCAGATACTCCCCCTGGTCATTCTCCACGACAAGCTGCCGTCCCTTCACTTTCAGATGAACTTGATTACCAGCAGCCATCCTGGCTAGCAACTCACGAGGTGCCAGACTTTGTAGGTTTACCACCCCAGCCTTTCCCATCTCACCAATGAAAAGGTCCGGGGAGACCTCGCGGCGCTTCTCCTTTACTTTAACCTGGGCATCCGGCAATAAAGACAGCCGCTGGAGATTTTTTTGAGCAATCGAATTATAAGAGTCGAGTTCTAGAGTTCGAGTGTAGGCTTCTTTAGCTTTGGCAAATTCGCCTAGCTCCATAAATGCTCTACCCAGCCGGTTGTAGGCATCTATATCTGTAGGTAAAAGCTCTATTATGCTCTGATTTACAGTTACCGCTTCCTGCCACCGGCTCTGCATAGCCAAGGAAATAGCTTCTTGACTCGCCTTTCGTTTCAGTCTTGCTTTATCTTCTTCACGGTCGGGCATTGCTTACTCCCAGTATTATTTCTCCATGACAACCTTACTATTTTACCCCAGTCACTGTGGCAAAAAAAGTGAACATTGTCAAGTGTCTCAAGCCAAGTCGAGAGGTAATTTTGACAAAAAAGACTGATTATGTTAGCTTACCACAGCAATAAATACAAGCGAAAGCAAGAGGGAGAACCTGTGAAAGAAAAGGTACAAGAAGTCCTGAACAATATTAGACCGAGCCTGCAAGCGGACGGGGGAGACGTAGAATTAGTTGATGTTAAAGAAGGTATAGTTAGCCTCAGGCTAAAGGGGGCATGCGCTGGTTGTCCTATGTCAACCATTACCCTCAAGAACGGCATTGAGCGAATACTGAAAGAAGAGATATCCGATATAAAAGAAGTAGTCGCTGTATAGCATTAAATTGCATCTCGTTCCAGGTCAAAAGCCTTATGTAACGCCTTAACAGCGTCCTTGACCTTATCCTCAGCGATAATGCAGGTTATCTTTATTTCAGAAGTAGTAATCAACTGTATATTGATACCCTGCTCAGAAAGAGTCCGAAACATATTAGCCGCATAGCCCGGCGTATTCAGCATACCGGTGCCAACAACGCTAACTTTAGCCAGCGTGGAATCGCTGACGCACTGCTTAGCCCCGATAGACCTGGCTATCGGTTGCACCAGGGACATTGCCTTGTCCAAGTCACTTCTAGCCACAGTAAAGGTTAAGTCTGTAATATTGTCGATGCTGGCATTCTGAACGATAGTGTCCACGCTTATATTCGCTTTAGCTAAAGGTTCGAAAATTGCTGAAGCTATCCCCGGCCGGTCAGGAACGCCGACCACTGTAACCTTTGCCACATTAGGGTCATGCGCGATACCACGCGCTTTGTTTCTTACTTCCATCGGAATCCCTCCATGAATGATAGTACCAGGTTTATCACTAAAGCTGGAGGCCACCATTATCGGCATATTATAAACCTGGCCCAACTCCACCGCCCGAGAATGCATTACCTTGGCACCTAATGTCGCCAGCTCCAGCATTTCTTCATAGCCGATTTCTTTAAGCTTACGGGCTTCAGGCACAAGGCGGGGGTCAGCAGTAAATACGCCCTCAACATCCGTGTATATCTGGCATATCTGACCCTTAAGGGCAGCAGCCAGAGCCACAGCCGTGGTATCCGAGCCACCCCGACCCAGGGTAGCGATGTCCATATCATCAGTTATCCCCTGGAATCCAGCCACAATGACGATATTTCCCTTCTCCAGCTCTTTAATAACCCGTTTGGGTTCAATGTGCAGGATGCGAGCTTTGCTGTAGGTAGTGTCAGTCTGAATACCCGCCTGGGCACCGCTCAAGCTCACTGCCTCATAGCCCATTTCATGTAAAGCCATAGCCATTAGTGTGCTGGATACTATCTCTCCGGTGGACAATAAGACATCGAGCTCACGCTCCTGAGGTTTTGGGTTAATCTGCCTGGCTAGCTCAATCAGGTCATCGGTGGTATCACCCATGGCTGAGACAACCACAATCACCTCGTTGCCCTTCTTTTTGGTTTCAGCTATGCGCCGAGCCACATTCTTTATCTTCTCGGCATCAGCCACCGAGCTGCCGCCATATTTCTGAACTATCAGTGCCATCTTTCTTTCCTGCCTATTCTAAAGCATCCGTAAAGTGTTTTCCACTAACTAAGCCCGCGTCAGCTTACTCATAATATTATAACCTTCATCAATAAAAACGCCGGTGTTCTTTGCCTCTGCCTCGGTGAATCCCCTTGCTCCACTGGCGGCAAACCCGGTCCCCCAGAGCATAAACGGTACCGGCTCATCAGTATGGGTCTGAATCTTTATCGGCGTTGGATGGTCAGGCAAGATTAGAACTCGAAGCGCATCCTTACTCCAGGAACGTATCCGGCTGACAACTTCCTTATCCACCATCTCTATTGCCTTTACTTTTTCATCGACCGAGCCGACATGAGCCGCCTCATCCGACGCTTCAATATGGATGACAACCAGCTCGTACTTCTCCAGTGCCTTCAATGCCCCAACCGCCTGAGCCGCATAATCATTATCCAAACCATCGGTTACACCCGGGATATCCAGCACTGTCATATCCGCCATCCGGGCTAAACCTCGGAGAAGGTCGACTCCGGATGTCATAGCCGCCCCGAGACCATATACCTGTTTGAAAGGCGGCATCTCAGGTATTCTGCCGCTGCCCCAGAATAGCCAGAGCATAGTCGCCGGTATATCGCCTCTAGCCTGCCGCGATAAATTCACCGGATGACTCCCGAGCACAGCCTTAGACCTCTCCATAAGGTCTCGCAGCAGGTCGCTGCCCGGGCCCCGGGGCAGAAACTCGGTAACTGGCTTGTCCGGTATATCATGCGGCGGAGTGCAAGTAGCCAGTAGTGTATCCTCCCGCCCCTTTATCTTGCATATATGACGGTAGCGAACACCGGGATAAAAACTTATTTCATCGCTGCCAAGCTTTTCATTTAGAGTAGCGATAAGCGCATGGGCTTCGTCTGTATCGATGTGCCCTGAGCTATAGCTCCACATCCTGCCGTCACGAACGGCGACCAGATTGCAGCGAAAAACTACCTCGTCATCGGCAACCGGAATGCCCATGCTCTTAGCCTCGATACCGCTCCTCCCCCGGTAATAGACCTTCGGGTCATAGCCAAGCACCGACATGCAGGCACAGGCGCTGCTGGGCTCCATTCCCTGCGGCACGGTACGGACCAGCCCGACAACCCCTTCCTGCGCCATCGCGTCCAGATTCGGGGTATGGGCAAGCTCCAGGCAAGTCTTACCGCCACGCTCCGGCAGTGCCCAGCCGGCAGCGCCGTCAATTATTAGAACGCAGTACTTCATCTTCCCTCATTCTGTTGTCATCGCGCGTCCTTCCAGTACTGGAAGGACGCGGCAACCTCGCCTTCTCTCCGCTCATTCTGAGCCTGTCGAAGAATCCGACTCCTCCTGTCATCCTGAGCCTCTTTCCCCGCTCATCCTGAGCTTGTCGAAGAATCCGACCCCTCCTGTCATCCTGAGAGAGCCCTTCGCCTTTGTCATCCTGAGCCTCTTTCCCCCGCTCATTCTGAGCCTCTTCCCCCGCTCATTCTGAGCCTGTCGAAGAATCTAACCCCTCCTGTCATCCTGAGGGAGCGAAGTGACCGAAGGATCCGGCTCAGGATAAACTCCGGGACCGAAGAATCTCACCCTCTAACCTTGAGATCCTTCGCTTTGCTCAGGATGACAGTCGGACAAATGTTTAAGGTAGCAGAATAAACAACCCTAGTTTACCACTGCTTGCCCCAAAAGTTAAAGCCGCTTATAATAAGCGGTGGCGGGGCGTAGCGCAGCCTGGTAGCGCGCAGCGTTCGGGACGCTGAGGTCGGAGGTTCGAACCCTCTCGCCCCGACCAGTTCAAACAACTTCCCCCTGACGGAAGTTCTTTTTCTTTTTTCCTCTCCCTTGATGGGAGAGGATTAAGGTGAGGGTGAACTCTGAAATCCCAAGCCCTAACTTCCAAACTCAGCCAACCAGCACACGGCTTGCTCTCACAAAATGTTTATGCCAGCCAGCTGTCATATATGGTGTTACTTAACGAAATGACGAAATGTGCAATTCGTTTAGACTATGGTAAGAACTTCCATTGCGAGAGGTCGTTCTTGTTGAATTCGTAGAGTTCTCTATCGTTGTAACGCCAACTCCCTGAATGCGGTATGACTATACCACCAAACAAGTTTTTCCCTTTGGCGTTTTGTTCTTTTATGTATTGGTACAGACCTTCTGCTTTTGATTTTGCAGTCTCGGCTGTTATTCCAGATTTTGTGTCAAACAGGGCAAGTTTACCGTTTCTATATTTGACAATCCAATCGACATAGAATGGACGCTTCGTATCCCTATCGTTGTAAGGTAAGGCAAAATGCTTGGAATCATTTTCGCCGTTCTTATACCACCATTCTATGTCGTCAGTTTTAGATTCAAGATAATTAGTGAAGTCCTTTTCAATCTGTGAGGCATCATTTCTTTGATAGAATGGTTCAACAATAGATGCTTTTGCCGGTACACTGGTGTAATTATCGGGGTAATTCAAATACGTCGGTACATTCCAATCGGCATCTGGTATTAGTTCTGATTTACCCTTGCCGACAGTGGCAGAATAAAGCTCCTTAGCTTTGTTTAGAGCATTAACGAAATTTTGAATGTTGCTCTCTTTTAGAACAATTAGCTGCATTCTTGTTTCGATAGACTTATACTGTTTTGGATAAGCTTTCTTAAAAAATGTGTAGATAGCCTGTTTCATACGGTCTATCGATCGCGGCTCCGGGAATAGTGGTTTGAGAGAATCAATAATAAATAGTTCGAAAGCGTGCTGTATCTCAGTCTCTTGTTGAACCATTGATATTTGGCCGCCCTTGTTAGTAATATAGCCTGGTTTAGTTTCTTTGCTTTTGGCAGATGTGCCTTTATCTATGTCTTCTACCTTAACATCCGACATGAGGGTTTTGGAAATATCCTTCACATCAAGGTCTATATTATCTTTGAGTTCGAGCTCATCAGAAGCGGTTAAGAAACAAGAAATGAAATAGGGCGACAGACGCGTCTCCTCTCTGAATCTCTTGGAATGTACGGAAGGAAGATTGATATCGCTGTAGATAGCCTTGCGTTTGGCACTGTTTATAACTATGTAGCCGAAGGATTCCTCACCCTGAATGTTGAACGTTGGCATATTTGTGTATATGTAACCTACGTTCAATGAATCTGAAGCGTAATGTTTCAGTTCTGGCATTCTCAGTATACGGCCAACGGTCTGTACTGTAAATATAAAGCTGCGCATCTCCCTAAGCATCAGCAGGATATGCGCTCGTGGACAATCCCATCCTATGGCTATTGCCTGTTTAAAGATCATGACGTCAACTGCGTCGTCATTAATACTAATGGTCTCTAAGTTTTTCTTATCCTCTGATAAATAGATAGCCAGCCTACCATTCTCGACCGTAATTTTACGTTTTTTGAGTATGGTAATGATTTCATCTTTCAGGTTTTCATAGCCGGCTGTTCTATCCGGTAGTTGAATTAGCATGAGAGGGTTAACATTAGAAAAAGTGCTGGCAAATTCCTTTGCTAGTTGGTCACGTTTCTTTAATGCTTCGCCTATTATGAATTCATTGGTTGTTTCTTGTGGCTTCACTGAAATCTCATTCAAAGATTTAACTAAGATGTCATTCTTAAATTCCTGGTTGATAACCACATACTTCTTTATCATTTCATCTTGGATAACGTCTTCACGGTCAACTGGGACTAGCTGGTCACCTTGAAAAACTGGTGTAGCGGATACCTCTATTGTTAATTTGGGGTTAATCATATCCCTCAAGCCGCTAGCTATTTCGGTGTTAGTAGAGAAATGGCTTTCGTCAATGATAACGATGATTTGCCGTACCCGGTCTCTAGTATTCTGCAAAATATTGGAAAGATTAAATTCGTTTTCATTTTCTCTGATGTAAATGTTGTCCTCTTTATTAATGCTTTCCCAGTTGAGGAACAATATTTCGTTTTCGTCGATGTTTTTATCCACAAGGTCTTCAAAGAACGAACATTTCAGAGCCTTATTCTCATAGAAATAATGTTCCAGCTTTTCTTGGCTTTGTATATGTAATTGGCGCGGAGCTGCCCAGATAAAGGACAAAAGTAACCCGGTAGTATTCTCTGAGACCAGTTTTCTCAGGAATTCAGCCATCATGATTGTCTTGCCTGAACCTGTAGGTGCCTTGAAAACAACCACTTTGTTGCCTGCCTTTTGTAATAGGTGAGTAGCGGCCGAATAGAGGTCTGACACAGCTTTATCCTGATATGGCCTTAAAACTATCATCTAAAAATCCTTCTGTAGACCCTAAGGATTGATTCCGGGATAGCACATATTTTAATTAAACCCCTCATATCAGCAAAATCATCGCTGAAGTCATCATCTACAAGTGAGAAGATGTACAGACTAATAGGTATATCTACATTTGCTACCTTCTTCTTGAACTGGCTGAAGGAAAGCTGGTCAAATATAATGCCAGTATACTTATCGGAATTCCTATATATTACGAATGAAGCATTCTCGGTTACTTTTTCAAAAGTGCCTTCTTTTAGGGTCAGCATTTCTATTGATCGCCTGGTTAACAATTCTTTGTTCTTATCCGTGGGTGAGGCGGGGACAAATTCAGTTCTGTAGTATTTTAAGCTGCCACCTAGCCCCGCAATGTTTTTGTTCTTATGATTTCTGTACCCATTTATAACTTTTTGTAGCCGTGGATAACAAACCTCAGTGCAGATATTGTTTTCGTTGTTAGTACAGAGGATAAACTGTCTATTTCCGCCATCTTGTTTGTTCAGGTCTAGTACTGCATGGCCGGTGGTGCCGGAACCTGCGAAAAAATCTAAAATCACTGCATTTTCCTTTGAATGAATGACAGCCTTTATGCAGTCTTGGACAGCATATAGAGACTTCGGGAAAGGAAAACCTGTCTTAATAATGCTATTCAATAGTTGAGTTCCAAATACGTTCGCGTTGTATTTTGCATCTGTCCAAACCGTTTTCCAACGATAATCCTTCTTAAGCCTTAGGATTACATATTCATTCTTTATTTTACCGTACACCAGCTCATCTTTTATTTCCTCCACACTTTGTCGTGAAAATCGCCATTTTCTCTCAACGCCTTTTTTGTCTAGAGGGTATACTTCTATCATGCCATCTTTTCTATATACATTTGATTTAGCTGGGTGAAGCTCATCGGGACATATATCACCAAATCCAACAATTCTGTTGCCCTTTATATAGATCGGATAGAAGCAATTTTTAGCTGCTTCTCTCTTTGAACTCTCCTTCCCCCAGTCACGCAGTGGAGTCGGGCCAATATCCTCGCGCGTTACCTTAGAAATATATGTGCCTCCTTTTGGATGAATGAAGTATGCATATTCGTGACAATATGAAAAATTTTTCCCTTGTATACCACCAGGATTGTGGATTATCGTCACACAAACTATCTCTTTGTTAGGAAAAAGTTCCTGCAGAAGTAAACCTAAAGCAGCGTGTTCGTTATCGTCAACGGTGCATATCAGTACACCGCTTTCTTTTAGTAAGTTCTTTGCAAGTCGTAGTCTATTATTCATAAAAGAAAGCCATTTGCTGTGTCGCCATGCGTCGTTTTCATCTACGTAACTATTGTTATATTTCCAATCTTTCGCACCAGTATTATAAGGTGGGTCGATATAAATGATGTCTATTGATTTCTCATGCGTGTAATTCAAGACCGAGAGAGCATGGTAGTTATCGCTCTCGATAAGGATGTGGGCAGCATCATTGTTGCTAGAATGGATTTCATTTCCCTTGATTTCTTTAAGAACAGGCAGCTCCTTTTGGCAATCTAGGACTACTTTTTCCGGTTCACGCGCCGCATCCCAAACAAGACCGTATTTTTTGCGCTTCTCTAAGGCATTGACCTTCTTAATTAAGTCTTCTTTTGACCAGCTTGAGTAGTCAGTCTTTGGCATTTGTTACTGCCTCAATTCCTGATGTAGCAATCCTGTGGTTACGGATAATTATAATACTATGCCTTGTATTGTCAACAGAATGGAATTCTTAAAGTGCTTTGTTGCTTTAACTGCAGCTAGGGTGAGGGCGTAACAACACAACGATTGCACTTTACTGACTATTGGTCACCAATAACTACTCACTACACAAACGCGTTAGATTGCACCTTTTGGCGTCTTGTTGCTTCCACTCATTGATGCAAGCGCTTGGCTTCTTCCCACAAGGCGTTCTGCTCATCCAGGGACATGCTGGCTAAGCTGAGACCTCGCTCACGGCAGAGTTTTTCCATGCACCCAAAGCGACGGCAGAAGCGCTGGTTAGCCGAGCGTAGCGACATCTCCAGGTCTATGTCCAACCTGTCATTTCCGACGTACATGACCCGGCCATTTTTAATATCATCGTTGGGAACTTATTGCCAGACCTCTGATAACTTTCAAGTCGGGAAAAGGATAATGCTCCACATTGTTGGTGAGCAATGGAGCGTCAAACTGCAAAGCCGTTGCGGCAATGATGGCATCGGCAATGCCAATGGTCGTTCCCTTTGTTCTAAGCTCTCCAAGCATCGTGCCTGCACGCCGGGCGATTGGTACGTCAACAGCAACGGAAACGAGGCCATCGAGGAAGGCGTTAGTCGCCCTCTCCTCTCCAGCTTTCATGCCCTGGTATATCTCGAGATGGGTAAGGGTGCTTATTGCTAGAAGCCCTTCTTCGGCCCAGTGCTCAAGTAGCTTCTGGGCATAGTCACGCCGTCTCAAGAAATCAATAGCGATATCTGTATCCA
>CAZUEB010000009.1:13551-21285 GCA_964619115.1 uncultured Dehalococcoidales bacterium | reverse complement strand
GCCGCCTGGGCGCTGATGGCGACGGGAGTGGCTCTTTGGCTCAGAGAGAGGAAGTCCAAAGTTTCAGGCTGAAAAACATAAAAAAGGGGGGTGATGTTTATGGATATTGCTTGGTTCAGAGACCTGGTTATCTGTATCTCAGGGTTGGTGGTAACGGGGGTGGTCATCTTCGCTGCTGTTCTAGCCTATCTTTTGTATAATAAGACGAGGGCTGTAATGAATTCGATAGAGGCTACTTCAGAGACTATACACGAGGTTTCTTCGGCAGTGAGGGATGAGGTAGTCAAGCCTGTGGTTCAATTGGCGTCTTTGATTCGAGGCATCAGTCAGGGCATTGATATGGTCAGTAGATTTTTCAGAAAGGAACAGGAAGGAGGTAGAGATGAGTGACAGCGATAGGGGTAGTGGATTTGTTATCGGGCTGGCTGTGGGAGCAGTACTCGGTTTAGCTATAGGGCTTCTTTTTGCCCCGAGGCCCGGTGAGGAAACGAGGCAATTGCTGAAAGAGAAGGCTGAATTGGCTCGAGAAAAAGCAGCGGAAGCTGCCAGTAAAGTGAGAGAGACTGCTGCTGAGATCACTAAAAAAGCTCAGGCAAAGATGAGGTAGTCATAAACAACTAAACTATAGCTTTAGTCATGAGCCTGGCAAACAGGCTCATATGAGAGGTGGCACTTGGATACAGAAAGTAGTGTCTTTAGAAGGAATCGGCGCGTGATATTTTTTGTGCTGGGCATCATCGTGGTCTTCTTGCTTCTCGCCGTATTTTGGAGTGTTCTACTGCCCTTTGTTTGCGGTCTGGTACTGGCTTATCTTATGAATCCTGTTATTTCCTGGCTTGAGAATAAATTGCCTGTTCAAGGCAAGTGGTCGTCAGCCAGGCGCACCTCCTTGATAGCAGTTATCTTTATAGTAACTCTGGTGGTCGTCGGTTTATTCACTTTCTATATCGTTACAGGTGTGGTGAGTTCCTTCTCAATCTTAATTAAGAATGCACCCCAGTATTTTTCTCAAGGTCTGAAGACTTTTCATGATTGGCTTAATAGTCTTCAGCAATGGCTTCCGCCTGAAACCCAACAGCAGTTAGGAATCAATTTACAGGATGCAGGTACTACACTGGGTGATGCTATGCGGGGTGCCTTCGGGAAAGGCGTTTCATATGTATCGAGCACCTTCGGCTTTATACTCGGTTTTGTTGCCTTACCTGTGTTCCTTTTCTACATCTTGAAAGATTGGGAAAAACTAAGAAACAGCTTTTATTCTGCTTTTGCACCACCGGTGGCTAAATATGTCAGAGGTGTTGTAGGTGTCATAGACAAGGTGTTGGGGCGATGGATTCGCGCCCAGCTAATGCTTTCTGCGGTCGTTGGTGTTTTGAGCTTTATTGGGTTAGCTGCTTTAGGAATACCGCTCGCCCCAGCCCTTGCGGCTTTTCAGGGGCTAATGGAGTTTGTTCCCATATTAGGGCCGTGGATTGGCGGTGCGGTTGGCGTTATTGTCACTCTGGCGATAGCACCGGATAAGGCAATATGGGTAGCTGTTGTCTATCTTGCTGTTCAACTGCTAGAAAATATTTTGCTTGTCCCCAGGATTCATGGGAGTTACATGCGTATTCACCCAGCCATGATTTTGGTTTTACTTCCCCTGGGTGCTTATATCGCCGGCTTGTGGGGAATAATACTGATTGTACCTTTGACAGCCACAATTATTGAGCTCTACAAATATGCGCGCCAGAACCTGGTGGCGGAGGAGATACAGCAAGCCTCTGAGTAATTTTTCAATAATTGGACAAGCAGCTATTGCTTGGCTAAAGAGTACTCTTTCTGTTGCTTCCCTAATGCATTTCTCAGATACTGGCCGGTGAATGAGCTATCTATTTGAGCTACCTCTTCAGGTGTGCCTGTGGCTATAATATAGCCGCCTTCATCGCCAGCTCCGGGTCCGAGGTCTATTATGAAGTCGGCGTTTTTCATTACGTCCACGTGGTGCTCAATTATTGCCACTGTGTTTCCGGCGTCTACAAGCCGCTGAAGTACCTGGAGCAAGCAGGCTATATCGGCAAAAGCCAGGCCGGTAGTAGGTTCGTCGAGGATATAAAGGGTCTTGCCTGTGGAGCGGCGGGACAGTTCGGTGGCAAGCTTGACCCGCTGAGCTTCACCACCGGATAGAGTGGGTGCTGGCTGCCCCAGGCGTATGTAGCCTAAACCGACATCGCGCAACGTCTCCAGTTTATTTCTCACCCTGGGGAAATGTTCGAAGAAGGTTATAGCTTCATCCACACTCATATCTAGAATATCAGCTATGTTTTTGCCCTTGAAGTAAATCTCCAGAGCCTCGCGGTTGTAGCGCTTGCCCTTGCACACCTCGCAGGGCACGGTAACGTCGGGAAGGAACTGCATCTCTATTTGAATATAGCCTTCTCCTTGACAGGCTTCGCAACGGCCGCCTTTTGCATTGAATGAAAACCGTCCTGGTTTGTAGCCACGCACACGGGCTTCAGGTACAGTGGCGAATAGTTCGCGAATTGGGGTAAAAGTACCGGTATAGGTGGCTGGATTACTGCGCGGAGTGCGACCGATAGGCGATTGGTCAATATCTATAACTTTATCGATGTGTTCAATTCCGATGATGCCATCACATTTTCCAGGCCTATCTTTTGCCTTATAGAATATTTGCGCCAGTTTTTTGTACAGGACCTCGTTTACAAGTGTGCTCTTGCCGCTGCCTGATACGCCGCTGATGCAAACGAATTTGCCCAAAGGCACGGAGACATCGATATTTTTCAAATTGTTTTCGCGGGCGCCTTTAACTATTAATTCTTTGCCTGAGCCGGGGCGGCGTCCTTGTGGCAGCGGGATTCGTTTTGCCCTGCTGAGGTATTGCCCGGTTATCGATTTGGGACAGCTTATGATGTCGGTCAAGGTTCCAGTGGCTACTATCTTGCCGCCGTGTTCTCCTGCTCCAGGTCCCATATCAACAATATGGTCAGACGCTCGCATCATGGCTTCATCATGTTCTACGATAAGAATCGTATTGCCAAGGTCCCGCAGCCGTTTCATCGTTTCTATTAGGCGATGAATGTCAGCTGGATGCAGGCCGATTGTAGGCTCGTCACATATGTAGAGTACGCCCATGAGGCCGCTGCCGATTTGAGTAGCCAGGCGGATTCTCTGGGCTTCACCACCGCTCAAAGTTGCCGATGGACGGGCTAAGGTCAGATAGCCCAGTCCGATGTTTATAAGGAAGCCAAGGCGGGTGCTTATCTCTTTCAGTATTTGATGGGCTATCTTCAATTCATGTGGTGTAAGGCGTGACTTGCCATGGTCGCCATTAAGCAGACTCATCCAGTTTAGCGTTTCCGAAGCTGATAGCTCCGTCACTTCAATTATATTCATGCCATCTATGGTGATGGCTAAAGATTCGGGTTTAAGCCGCTTTCCATTGCAAACCGGGCAGGGATAAGAAGCCATGTGCCGTTCGATGTCAGCACGTGTATTGCTGGATTCGGTATCGCGGTAAATCCGTTCTAAATAGGGGATTGCCCCTTCGTAGTTGGTAAAATATTCTCTTACACGGCCGTAGCGATTTCGGTATTTCACCAGCTCTCCATCTTCACCGTAGAGGACGAGCTTGAGGTGTTCTTTGTCGAGCTTGTTTACCGGCGTGTTGAGCGAGAAACCGTAACGGCGTGTCAGGTCATGGAGCTCGCTGGCATGCCAGGCAAACCATCCCCAGGCGCGAATAGCTCCTTGCGCCAGGCTCAGGTCTTTATTTGGTATAAGCAGGTCCGGGTCTATCTCCAGCTTTACACCGAGTCCGCTGCATGCTGGACAGGCTCCGTGGGGGCTGTTAAAGCTGAAGGTGCGCGGGGCGATTTCACCGAGACTGATGCCGCAATGGACACAGGCGAAGTGCTCGGAGAACAGCAATTCTTCTCCATCTATAATGGAGACGAGTACAACTCCGGCTCCAAGCTTCAGCGCTGTTTCTACTGAGTCAGCAATGCGACTGTTCTCGGCTTCACCTATCTGAAGGCGGTCGACCACGGCTTCAATAGTGTGTTTCTTGTTCTTATCTAGTTCGAATTCTTCGGAAAGGTCGCGTATATATCCATCAACACGAACCCGGACAAATCCCGCCTTACGCAAATCGTCAAATGTTAATTGATGCTCGCCTTTCCTGTCTCTAATTAGTGGTGCTAGAATCATAATCCTGCTGCCGGTTGGCATTCCTTGTACTGCATCCACAATCTGTTGTACTGTTTGTTTAGATATTTCGCGCCCGCATTTGGGGCAATGGGGATGACCGACGCGAGCGAAAAGTAGTCGTAAATAATCATAAATCTCGGTCACTGTGCCTACCGTGGAGCGGGGATTGCGTGACGGGCCTCTCTGGTCGATTGATATAGCCGGGCTCAAGCCTTCGATGTAGTCTACATCGGGCTTTTCCATCCGTCCCAGGAACTGTCGCGCATAAGCAGACAGCGATTCAACGTAACGGCGCTGCCCTTCGGCGTAAATTGTATCGAAAGCCAAAGAGCTTTTACCCGAGCCCGAAACGCCGGTGATGACCACCAGCTTATCTCGAGGTATAGTTACGTCTATATTCTTGAGATTGTGCTCTCGAGCTCCTTTTACGATTATGTTCTCTAAAGGCATAGCATGTCCGTGTCGGGGAAACTTGATATTTATTGTAGCACTACATCCACCGAAATCCTAAATCCGAATTCCTAAGCGCTAAACAAGTTCAAAATCCAAAATACTGATGACCCAAAACTGTTTTTCGAACTTGGATAATTCGGATTTTGGTATTGCTGAGCATTTAGGGTTTACTATTCAGTATGTCCCAATCGGGTTGCTCTGGCGTGGAGATTAAGCCTGGAACTACCTCTTCATTCTGCCGGCGAAGAAGATAGCAACAGGTAAGGCAACGAGCAAGAAGGCTATGGCAATATATGCCCAGATAGGAATATCTAGTATCCAGGGTAGAGATTCGGATTCTTCCGCGCTACCGTTTGGTGGGGCTGATGGTGTGGTGCCAGGTAGAGGAGTCTTTTCCGCATCAGGTGCTGCGATGCTGAATGACATTATTTTAGACCATTGTCCCTCTCCCGTTTCACCAGTCGCTGCCTGCCTGACCCTTATTTTCCAGTAGTATTTCTTACTTCTTTCTAAACTGACCGTATCGGGCAATTCCCATCCCGGTGACTGTGGATGCCCTGGCTTTATAGTTTGTTGAGATGTTATTTGACTGAAACCCTCGTCTTCAGCCAGCCAGAGCTCATATTCTATGGCTGCCGTCGGGTGTTTCCATTTGAACACTATGTCCCCAATATCTCCGGTATCAAGGTATACGGGTATTACCTCATCCATCACCGGTGAAGCTGGTGTTGGAGCCTGGAATAGCACCTCATGGCTTGGCGGAGATGGTGGTGTATATTGAGGGCTTGGAGAAAAACAATCATAGAAATTCCACAATTGCCCTGTGGTGGCAGTGTATGGTCTGTCGTCAATTGCCCACAGGTTAATGCCGGCTGATATTTTCAAAGAGACGGGCTCTCTGGTAAAAACAACTCCCGGGGCTAATCCCACGCTCATGCTGTCCCACTGGATATACGGCGGACCAAGCTGTTCCGGTTCCAGAGTGCGGGCAACTGCAGTGTTACCTCCGTTTGACCAGGCACCATACAGTGTCCCGAGCTGAGCCAAACCGTAGAAACTTAATCCCGGTGCTCCCATGGCTGTCCAGTCGAGGTTTGAGCCTGTGACCCAGTTGTAGATGTCGCTTCCAGCGCTGTCGCTGGCGGCATAGATTATTAGAGCATTCAGGAATCGGTAATCGGCGACTATATGCATCTGTCCAGGCGCCGGGATAGAAGTGGTCTGCTGGAACGAAACGCCGCCATCCAGTGAGTATGCCATCATGCCTTCACCGGTATCGCCAACTGCAACGGCGCCTGTTGGTGTAGCGGTTATGCTGTGTCCGGTGTTTAAAGTTGTGGCTGCGCTTGGTGACCATTGCCATGTCTGGACGTTGCTGACCCCGTGGCGGGCGTAGTTGTTATCCAGGACATAAATATGGGACACATCATTAATTTCGGTGACGACGAAATCGGTTACATTAGCCCCCGGCAGAATGCTATCCCAGTTCTGACCCCCATCCAGAGATTGCCTTAAATCACTTGTTAATCGCGAGGCGAGGTATATAGTCGGGTCATTACCGAAGTTGCTGGTGCGCATTATCAGGTCGTTACTTGTTGACAGTAGACACAGTACTCGTTCCCATAGCTGTCCTGTGGGCAGTCCTGTTGTCCGCCAGATGCTGTCAAAGTTGCTTATCCCGCTGTGGTTATTGATAGATGCCATGTATATGACATCTGAAGTCGGAGTAACTGCCACATCGGAGAGAAAACTTATCTCGGTGTCTATCAGGCTGAGCTGATTCCATGTCCTGCCGTTATCAGAGCTTAGAGATAGTGCCGATTCATCCAGGGGAGTGCCGGTCAAATAAGCGCCGGGCCAGTTTGCCGGATTATTTAACGGGGCAGAACTGGTGGCGCAGTATGCCCGGCTGCCGTCAGTGCTCCAGATTACCTGGGCATTGGCAAAACCTGAGTTACCGCCTCCAGTTGGCGCCTTTTGAGCTTGATACCAGCAGGTTCCTGGGCAGCTAGCAGTAGCGTCAGTGAACCATGTTACTACTGCGGCTGTAGTGGCATTGCCGCGAACTTCGCCAGCCAGCAGCTTGCCAGAGGCGTATTTACCGTAATAGGCGATGCTGGAAATTCTCAATGGCGCCGGAGCCGGCATCAGCAGATAGCCGACGGTGTCATCGAAGCGATAGATACCGGCATTCGCTGTCGGGGCGTCCATGCTGACATACATGCGGCGCAGGCTTGGAGCCTGTCCTGAGAAGTCGGCAGGCAGTTCCAGGTCAGCAGTTATGACTTGGGCTACGGTGGGAGATGTTCCAGCACCTGTGGTAGTAACCTCCACCGGACCCCAGGCGCTCCAGTTGGTGGTGTTAGTTGCTATGTCGTGAATACCAAGATTGATGTAGGTGCCGGTGATATGGGTTGAGACAGTCACCATGCTGGAATCGGCTCGATAATTTGGGGAAAATTTCGACGCCAGTATGTCGCCGCTGAAGCCCTGAGATGCCCAGCTGCCAGTGCCATCCGCCTTGAAAACATAGACGTCTCCGCCGCCAGCTCCGGTTCGTGTGCCGATGGCGACGTCATAGCTGCCATAATTCGGCGAGATGGCAATGGCACTTATACTGCTGACTGCGGGACAGTTGGTATTCTGCCAGTTAGCGCCGCCGTTGGTCGATATGAATATCCCGCCGGGCAAGCCCCCATTGCTGGTGACCACCGCTACGAAGTTCGGGTTATCCGGCGCCATTGCCACGTTCCACGCGGGCAGAGCAGCGCCGGCACTTGCCAGATTGTTAGATATGTCATCCCAGGTAACGCCTGAATTCAATGACCTGTAGATTGTGCTGCTAGAAATATCTATAGCATAGAAGGTTCTGCCATCAACGCCGACTGCGATGGCGTTTATCTCAGATGGACTGACTATAACGTTACCTGTGCTGCCTGGAGTGTTTACAACGCTCCACTTCATCGTCCCGGCGTTAGCTAAAGGTGGTTTTGCCGGTATTAGGAGGCAGATGATTATACCCAATGCCAGACCAAGTCCAAGCCTCAGGATATTAAAAGTGGGGTTTCTCATCGA
>CAZUEB010000009.1:6976-13451 GCA_964619115.1 uncultured Dehalococcoidales bacterium | reverse complement strand
CTGTAGACTATTTCTACGCTGCCCTCGTGAGATTCTTTGTGCTTGCGTGGCAGCCAGCAATTGAGTATTTCCCACTCCTGGTATATATACCGTCTCCAGGTGATAGCCAGTTCGGTCGTGCCTTCGGTTGCCTTTTTGCCGCTGGCTGGTGGAGTCATAGCTCTGGTTTCTATCTGTTTCCACTGACTGGATACTATTCTCAATGGCTTTTTCGCCGTAAAGTTACATGTTGTGGACTCCTCTTCAGTCGTGGCTTCTGCCTCCTCTACTTTCTCTGCAGTTGGTGGTGTCGGTGCTTTTAGCTGTCTATCCTCCTTAACGGTTTTAGCTTGAGGTAGCGCTGTACCTGGTGATGTGGACTTAATCTCTTCTTCATACATCTGTAGAAGCTCACCAAACTTTTCCATGAGCTGCTCTCTGGTTGTCGCCGGTCCCAGTTTTGGCTTGTCTCCGCCTATCATAACCACTGTGGTTTGAGGTGGTGGTATGGGTTGGGGAGGTGGAGGGGGCACGTATGGATAGTAAGGCGGAGGTGGAGGTGCTGGTTTTGGTTGCAGGCTGCGCAGCAAGAGATATAAACCGTAGCCGCCCAGTATAAGCAGGATAATTGTTGCCGGTATCATGATGAACGGCATAGTGTAGTCGGGTTCCCAGTCTATAGTTATTGTCTTGGGGGCATCCATGGGCGTAGAGCCGCTGGATTTGACGGCGTTTAACTTGCCGCCGAAGACGCCGATAATTCCAGGCATACGGACCTGCGCATCTGTCATGCTCCATTCGGCTGTGCTGCCAGACTTGTACCAATCGCTGCCCTCTGCTTCACCGTAAGGTGATGTCAGGGTCAGCCTGTAATAGGTGTCATAGTAAGCAGTACAGATTCCGGCTGCATTAACGGTCAGGCTTAGCTCTCTACCGGGAACTGTCTCACCCGTGGGTAGTTTCCAGTAAGCGAAGCGGTACTGCGTGCCTGTGGCGTCGGGGTCATTAACCTGGTCGGGGGCAAGATTTTTCAAGACGTAGCCTTCTTTATACCAGCCTGCGCCTGATATTTGACCAATTTTGGAAGGCTCCGTTTTGAGCTCGATAGAATACTCGGTGTAATAGGGAAATGTGGCATCATATGAATACTCGGTAACTGTTACTTTATCCACTTCAGCTTTGAACCTGATACCGGAATCGGTCGGATGCTCGACAATAGGGTCGACGCTTATAGTTCTCACCGCGCCTAAATCGAGGCTGATTTTTGTGGACTCACCGCCTCGCAGTGTGACCGTGGGGGTTGCTCCTACGTATACTTTCGTCTGACCGGATTTAAGTCCGTTGCCGATGGTAACTGTAGCCTCATAGCCCCCCTTTTCCACTATGATGCTGAAGCTATTGCTTCCTGTGATAGCCGGGGTTGAGCTATCCTTGGCTTCGACTACGAAACTATAGCTGCCGGCGCTGCCTTTGGCTGGAATACCTGAGATGTAGCCTACGCTTGCATTTAGCGTTAGTCCTGTAGGTAATGTACCGCTCATTATCGACCAGGTATATGGTGATGTCCCGCCGCTGACACCTATAGTGGCGCTATAGCTCTCACCCTCCTTTGCCTGTGCCAGAGTTGTTGTGATGAAAGTGAGCGGAGGTTGGATAATGGTGAGAACAAATGCTCGCGTGTCAGTGGCAAGTGTGCTATCGGTGACTCTGGCGGTAAAATTGAAGGTGCCGGCTATTGCCGGTGTACCTGAGATAATGCCTGCAGCGTCGAGACTTAGCCCTGTCGGTAAACCTCCACTTATAATAGTCCATGCGTAAGGTGGAGTACCCCCCACAGCTTGCAGCGACGTATAGTAAGCGCCTCCCATCTGACCTTGTGGTAGAAGTGGTGAGGTGGTGATAGAAGGTTGTGCTAGGACGGGGCTCGCAATCATGGAGGCGAAGCCCAGAAGTACGAGCAGGCAAACCAGTGTCAGGCAAATCCCTCGACCGATGGCTAATTTCAATGCAGGGCGTTTATTCCGGCGGATGGATTTCATCTGTTACATCTATTATAGTCGCCCAACCGACTTTTGTCGACATCAAACGAGAACTTATTCGCTACCCGGAGTGCCCTGCTTCTGAACCTCTGGGATTACTCTCCGGCGATAGGTATAACGTTTCTGTGTCCACACGCCACTGAAAAAGCTTCGGTTTAGCAGATATCGGTTATCGGCTACATTTAAGAGGTCCTTGGATGCCCCGCCTTCAAAGTAGGCTACCTCTACATGCTTACCCATGTTCTTTACAGCTTGGAGGGCATAGGCGAAATCAGAATCACCGCTGACGAGGACCGCCACATCATAGAAGTCGTTCCAGGCAAAATATAGCAGGTCTGTAGCCAGCATAATATCTATGCCTTTCTCAACAGGGACACCCTGTGCCACTTTGGTGCCACCCAATCTGATCTCCAGATAGGGCGTCTTGCGCAGGTTGTCGAGGAACTCCTGTTGGTCTCGATAGCTGTCAGGCCTTTGTGCCGGGTCCTGTAAGACATTGTAGTAATATGTTCGGAACAAGCGCCTGGAGCCGCATAGCTTGCTGGCAAACTCAGCGAAGTTGAGGTTGTGGCGTCCGAAGTTGCTGCGTAGACCGTGATATAGATTGCTCCCGTCTATGAATATTGCGACTCTATCATCCATGACATTCCCCCTCTAGACCTGTTAGTAACCTTTGATGGCTGACATTATACCATCGTCTATGGCAGACGTATATATTAACATCCAGCTGATTGTGTAGGCTCTTCATTTATTCGCAAGGCGACTGCTACATTGCTTACGATTGACAGGTATCCATGCATAATGTTATTCTGCCTTCTCGTAACAGGCAGGAAGGAGCGTCTACGTTTATGAAGTCGAAGCGAGTGGGTAAAGGGACACCGGAACAGGAATTGAGGCTGGACCTTAATGTACCAAATGTTATAACCGCGGTGCGTGTAGTGATGGCGTGTGTTATTTTCTGGCTCTTGTGGCAGGGAGAGTTCCTGGTGGCGGGCATTCTGATTCTTATCGCTGCGGCTACCGACGGGCTGGACGGCTTGCTGGCTCGTAGGCTCGGGCAGTCAAGCCTGGGCGGGTCGATTTTCGACATGGTGGCTGACGAGATACTCTTTATGCCGAACTTGATTTTAGCCATAGTCGTTGGGCTGTTCGTAAGGACAGACCACCTGATGCCCTTCAATCCCTATCCATACGCGGTGCTGGCGCTTGCCGGGGGAGTCGCGGTGTTTGCGGGCATAGGCACATTTTTGTGGAAACGTCGGAGTCGGAACATCGAATTTCCCACTCCCACAGGTGTGGCTAAGGTCAACTTCTGGTTCTGGCTGGCGCCGCTGGTGGTAGCCGTTTTTGGTATCGGCCCTGACTGGTTGCTTGCCACGCTGATGTATATGGCGATTGTCTCCACAATTCTAACATTCTATTCCTACCTCAAGAAGGGCAGCTACGTTTTCACTGACTGACTTTGTATCCGGTTTCGCTCGACAGATTAATGCCTGACGTGGTGGGAGATATGGAGATATAAAATGGTATACGAGCATTTCCGGCAGCCTATAATTTCCAGAGCTGCATTCTTTCTCCGCATTGGCTGGCATGTTCTTATCGCTCTGGTTATTGTCCTCGTTTCGCTGGGGATTGGTATTGTCGGCTACCATGAGTTCGAAGGCTTATCCTGGATTGATTCCACAGTAAATGCCGCCATGATTCTCGGTGGCATGGGTCCTCTGAATCAGCTACAAACCGATGCCGGCAAGCTGTTTGCATCGTTCTACGCACTGTTTTCCGGGATAATCTTCCTTGTTGCCATTGCCGTCCTGCTTGCCCCGGCGGTGCACCGGTTCCTCCATAGATTTCATTTCGATTTCGACTCCGAGAGTTCAACCAGGGACTGATTCAGCCCGGAACTGCGCAGTTTGTCAATTAGTGCAATGATTAACCTCTATTATTGCTATGGCAATCAGAGGTCAGTTTGGAGCATGACTCCCAAAGCTGAAATAATTCATGATAAAATGGATACGTACATCTTACTAGATATTCAACCTGAGAATCCATGAGGGAGGGATACGACAACGTCTGGCACACTGCCTCGAAGTGTTCATGCTCCAGGACTGACGTCTGAGACAATCTATGCTGTGCAAGAACAACTGAGATGTCCAGAGGGTAGCCTTGAATTTAGATACCATTCTCCTGGGTTGTTCGACCCTAGCCTAGGGTCGGGTATCATATTTCAGATACCGGCCGGGAATACACTATTCAGGCTGGAGAGGGATGATAAACTATGTCTCAAGTTCATACACTCATCTCCTGGAACAGGCACAAGAGTGGCAGAAGTCGATTTGCATGGGCTTGAACCGGCAGACTCAGTAAGGATTCGCGCTAGTTGGTCAAGCCAAGAGACAGCACTATATGTTGGTTATGCTGATAAGCCATGCCAGCCGATAATGGGTAAAGGATACTTGAGCAAGGGCAGAACCTTTAGGGTGGGAGAAGGTGGACATATCTATCAAATAGGTGATGATGGGGTTCAAATAATGGGAATTTCTGTTTTTCAGGGAGGTCGCCAGGTGCTTCAAGAAACTGCCCTCAATTCATGGTCTGGCGTAGTCGAGGCTGCTAGGCTTTTGCTCACGAACTCAAAACAAAGTGCCGGCTACTTGTTTGAGGTAGTTGTGACTAATCAGGTACTGGTTATGCTCGTAACTGGCTTTGAAACCTATTGTCAAAGGCGATTCCTTGAAATGGAAATGGAAGGGAGGATTATTGATTTTGAGAAACTTGCAAAGCGGTTTTATAGTAATCGTGAGATTAAGATTGGGGTGATAGAGGGTCTAAAAGAGGGTGCGCGTAAGCAAGCAAAGACGCCAACCAGTCTTATGGTTGAACAAAGGCGAATTGACTTTGGAAATTTTGATGATTGTAAGCGGGCATACTCAATTGGATACCGCATCAGCTTTGGCAGTGACCTAGGTATCAACAATCAGGTGCTAGAATTTATCCGACGCGTCATTGAGTATCGCCATCGCATTGTTCACGTTTCTCCCATGATTGCGATGCTGAATCAAGGATGTGTTCCACCAGAGGAACCAGTATTTTCCAAAATGGAACTTGGGCAAGAGGCGCTTGAGAAATTTGATAGATTCATACGTTCTTTGCACCAAGTGACATTAAAAGTCCCAGCCCCTGAGAGACAGTAAAGGCGAACTGCGATCCTTGTTACTTGCAACCCATCATCTGTAGTAGAAGCTAAAACATCGGGCAGGTATTGAGGCCAAACAAAAAGCCAAAGAGTTATTGACAGTTGTGACTATGATATTAAATGCTAGCAATTTATTATATAAATCAGACAATAGTGATGGATGGAGCGGTTGAAAATGGACGAAGAGACAAGACGTGAGCTTTTTCAAAGGGCTCAGATTACTGATTCTATAACCCAAGAGTTTGAGCTAACTTTGCCAGAGAGAGTAGAACGGTATTTGCAAGTAAAACCACACCAAATTATCCCCAACGAACCTTTTGCTGTACCATCAACAGAGTGCAGCTTACTGTTTCGGGATGGTCATTTTTATGCTTGTATAGCGCTTGTTCAAGCTGTAGCGGAAGCTATAGTAAGGTATATATGTGATGTAGATTTCGGTAGGCATGCTAAGGTCTTTGAAAAGAATGTAGAAAAGCTTCATTTAAGAGGATTTATTGATAATAAGTTAAAAGAAGCTCTGCTTAAAATATGGGAGCAAAGAGATGATTACCATCATCTGAATTCTAATGTGAAATCGGATAGAGATACCTTGGAAAGACTAGCCAGGGAGAAAACCTGTCTTCTGATTGAGGTCGAAAGTGAAATATTCAAATTTAGCTTTGGCAACGACGGCAGTATCATCCCAAAATACCCCAAATATTGGAGAATTAGAGGTAATATAGCAGGCGTATTTCTTAGACTAGAGCCATAAATACTAAACCATAAAATAACTATCTTGTCTCTACTAGTCCGATAATCCATAATCTTAAGTGCCACACATTTCATCGTTTTGTTATCCCTCGCCCGGGGCAATATTCTAAACTTGTTTCTTTACCTGGACTGGCAGGCAGGCTACCATGAGATAGACTTCGGTGGAGTGGCTGGCGAGTAGCTGGTTGGCTTTGCCCAGCAGGTCGCGGTAGATGCGGCCGAGCTTATTCTCAGGCACCAACCCCATGCCTACCTCGTTGGAAACGATGACAAAGCTGGCATTGAGCCTGCCCATGACGGCGATAAGCTGGTTTATTTCAGAAAGCACTCTTTTTTCCGCTTCCGGGTAGTCAGGTTCGTCATGTAGCAGGTTGGAGATGAGCAGGGTGAGGCAGTCTATGATTACCACCACGGCATCGCCGATTTCTTTCTCTATGCCTTTGCCGATGCCAATCGGCAGCTCCAGCGTCCGCCAGCTCAGGGGGCGGTCTTTTTTATGAGCGGCAATGCGCGC
>CAZUEB010000009.1:4469-6876 GCA_964619115.1 uncultured Dehalococcoidales bacterium | reverse complement strand
AAGGCTGTACTCCTGAATATCTAATGTCCAGTGGCTGTCCCTGGATATGGGAACAGACTTGCCTATTTTTACGGGCTTCTTGAAAGAAGGCCCGTCATAGACAAAGGTGTGGAACTCTCCGGCTTCACCGCAGACGTCGATATTCAGCCGGGTGAGTTCAGAAGCCAGCTTGCTGTCAACCTGCCTGCCCAGCCACTCTTTGCCGAGGAACTCGGCTTTGACGCTGACGATAATGGCTTTGAAGTCAGCCTCGATAAAGCCGGACAGAAGCTGAGCGCTGTCTATCTTCCATAATGGCAATATTGCCTTAACCCCCAATTCGCCGCAGACCCGGTCTATCCAGTCCTTGTGTTCCTGCAGATATATATCGCCGGTAATCAAGCCGGTTATGCCTTTGAGCTTAAGCTCGGCTAAGGCTTTTTTAAAACCGGCTTCGTAGGTCTCCCATGTGACTTTTTGCTGAAGTATGGGCAGTCCCATGGCCTGCGCTTGTAAAGCTATGAGCCTGGGGTTTAAGCCGTGAGCCATAGCCCTGGTTGAGTCCGTGTTTATAAAGTTGAGCAGGTGGCTGACCTTCAAGCCCTGTGAAACCGCTTTCCAGCAGGCAAAGCAACTGTCCTTGCCGCCGCTCCATGAAGCCGCATATTCTGTCATTGTAATCCTCCAATCAAGATGAGTAATAGAAGCACCAGAACTTCAGCCATCTCGTTGATGGCTCCGTAATTATCGCCGGTAAGTCCGCCCAGTCGGGAACGGAAGTAGCTGGCAATACCGAAGGCAATGAGCCACAGGGCAGCCATCAGCGCCAGACCCCACAGCTTCAGCAGGGCTACGGCGGCAATCAAGGCTATGACAGTGGCTATGGTCAGCCTCTGCCAGGTGGCACCCCGTTTGAAGGCAAGTCCCATGCCGGAGCGTTTGGCGTAGGGAAAGGCGAAGATGATGGAGACCATCACCCAGCGGCTCAAGGTGGGCATGAGCAGCAGGGCTGGCAATATCTGCGTGGATGATAGGGAGACATATTTGAGCAGCAGCAGGAGAATGACGCCGACAATGCCGAAGGCACCGACTTTGCTGTCCGACATTATGTCCATCCGTTCCTTTTTGGACTTGCCGGCGATAACGCCATCGCAGGTGTCGATGAAGCCATCGAGATGATGGGCGCCGGTCAGTATGACCAGGGCTGTGATGAGCAGTGTGTTTACCACGGAAGGGGGCGGGATAAAACTCAAGGCATAGTGAATGCCAAGCAGGACGGCACCGAGAATCAAGCCGACCAGCGGGAAATAGGTCAGTGATTGCCCCGAGGTCTTAGCTGAGACCCTGTGGCGCAGGGGAGTGGGGAATACGGTTAAAAATTGTAGCGCTGCCCAGAAACCCATTTTTATTTTTATACCTTACTTCAGATAATCTTACCCGTCATCCTGATAATTTTGTCTGTCACTCTGATTTTTTGTCATTCTGTTCATCTTGTTTGTCATTCTGAGGGAGCGAAGTGACTGAAGAATCTCAACTCAGGATAAACTTCGCGAAGAATCTGGAGGTTCAGACCCTTCACTTCGTTCAGGGTGACAAAAAACATCAGGGTGACAGAAAATATCAGGGTGACAAGAAAACTTTCAGGGTGACAGAAAATATCAGGGTGACAAAAAATCTTCATGATTACAAAAATCGTTCATAATGGCAAAGAACATACATCTTTCCTAATCAATCTGGTATTGGCTTGGCTTCAGAAACGCCTGCCTGAGCAAATGTAGCCATCTGGCTCAGAGTCCTGACGGCGGCTTCAGCCAGTGATATACCCAGGACAGCGCCGGTGCCTTCGCCCAGTCTCATATTGAGGCTGAGCAACGGATTCAATCCGAGGAACTGGAGCAGCAGCTCATGTCCTGCCTCTGCCGAGAGGTGGGCGGAGATGAGGTAATCTCTGGATTGTGGTGATAAGCCGATGGTGATGAGGGCTGCAGTCCCGGAGATGAAGCCGTCGATGACCACAGGGATTCTGTAGGCAGCGCCGGCAAGCATAACTCCAACCAGCCCGCCGATTTCGAAGCCGCCTACCTTTGCTAAGACATCTATCGGGTCTTTGGGGTCAGGCTTATTAACCGATAGGGCTCTTTCTATGACCTTGATTTTATGGGCGAGCTGTTTATCGCCGATGCCGGTGCCACGCCCGGTGATTTTCTTGGGCGGTCTGCCGCTGAGGGCGGCGAAGATGGCGCTGCTGGCGGTGGTATTGCCGATGCCCATATCTCCGGTGCCGATGATATCGACTCTCTTAGCCATTTCGGCTTCTACTGTCTGGATGCCGGCTTCTATGGCGTCAATGGCTTGCTGGCGGGTCATCGCCGGTCCCTGCGTTATGTTCTGAGTGCCGAAGTCTATCATCTTACATAGTAACCCGGGC
>CAZUEB010000009.1:0-4369 GCA_964619115.1 uncultured Dehalococcoidales bacterium | reverse complement strand
TTGAGAACCATCTGGCGGGTTACTTCCTGAGGGTAGAGGCTGACCGTTTCGGCAGCGACGCCGTGGTCGGCAGCCATGATAATTATGGACTTATGTTCCAGTTTGGGTGCGGATTCGCCCTTGATTCCGGCAATCTGAATCGACAGCTCTTCCAATCTGCCCAGGCTGCCGTGCGGCTTGGTCAGGCTGTTCTGGCGGCTCTGGGCGGCTGCCATAGCTGAGCTATCCAGCGGCTTGATTTCTTTAAGTATTGTGTCTAAGGAGGTGGTCATTATTTAAGCTCCTTGCCTGTTAATATTCGATGCCGCGCCTGGCATCTGTCCCCTCGGTGAAGGGATGTTTAATCATGAGCATCTCGGTGACTAAATCAGCCCGCTGTATTATCTCCGGCGGTGCTTTTCGACCGGTCAGTACCAGTTCAACTGAGGCAGGCTTTGAATCAAGCATGTCCAGCACCTGCTTGACGGTTATTAAGCCCTGGCTGATGGCGATAAAAATCTCGTCGAGTATGACCAGGTCGTATTTACCGCTGAGTATCTCTTGCTCGGCGTAGGCTAATGTCTGCTGAGCTTCCTGGCTTGATTGCTTTTTGGATTTCTTAAAGCTATCGCCGACGCTTATCTGGACTATCTCGAAGGGGTTGTACTGCTTTAAGAAGAAATGCTCGCCGCAGGGTAGTCCCTTTAAGAACTGGATAAAAGTCACCTTCATACCCTGTCCCACGGCTCTCATCGCCAGACCTAGAGCGGCAGTGGTCTTGCCTTTACCATCGCCGGTGTAAACATGGACCAGACCTTTGGAGTTTTTTTCAACCATCATTCCTCCCGTTGCGTTTTTGGCTATTTGACTATCCTAACTATCATTCCCACGGTTTTTTTACTGTTATTCTGAGTTTCTATCTGTTATGCTGAGTTTCTATCTGTCATTCTGAGCGAAGCGAAGAATCTAGTTCCTTTAGCTTTATGAAATTTGCCGGGGTGAGATTCTTCGGTCGCTCTGCTCCCTCAGAATGACAAGGGGCAAAGGCCTCAGAATGACAAGGGGCAAAGGCCTTAGAATAACAAGGGGCAAAGGCCTCAGAGTGGCGAGAAATCAATGTTGAAGTTATGATTTGGCATCTCCTTTCCTCCCCAGAGCGATTTTATAGACCTGTGACATATCGAGGTTGCTCCTGATTATATCGGCTAGTTTATCATATATTTCCTGTTTGTTTATCGATACTGTTGTGGTTTCGGGCAACCTCCTGAGCTGTCGCAGCCTGTTCAGAAATCGGCGTGTGAATTCGCCATTGTGAAATAAGCCGTGTATGTAGGTGCCAAATATAAGTCCGTTGCTGCCGACAATGCCATCGAAGTAATCGACCTTACCCCGTGGCGTTTCGAATACCTGGAGTGTCGGCTGGCAGCGCTGGCTTCTGGTCTGCCCCATGTGAATCTCGTAGCCAGTGACCTCCACGCCTTTAAGCCCTTTCAGCAAGCCTTTGTCGGCATAAACACGGGCTTTAACCTGTGTGGTCGTTTTGTCATTGCGAAAGATGGTTGTGGTATCGAGCAAGCCAAGCCCATTGATGCTGTCGTGCCTGGATTCGACTTTATCAGGGTCATGTATGCTTTTACCCAGCATCTGGTAGCCGCCGCAAATACCTATTACCGGAATGCCTGACTGCGCCAGGCGGACAATAGCCTGTGCCAGCCCTTGTTGTTGCAATTTTATTAAATCGGCGATGGTGCTTTTGGTTCCAGGCAGAATGAGCAGGTCTGGACTGCCCAACTCAGGTACAGTGCTCACATAGCGGACGGCACAGCCCTGCTCTTCAAGCGGGTCGAAATCATCGTAGTTTGAGATATGTGGCAGACGTATAACAGCCACATCGATAGTGCCGTTAGCCGAGCCTGTTTGTCTTTCGTCGAGATAGACCGAGTCCTCTTGAGCGATACCTATGTCGCGAAAATAGGGGATGACTCCCAGAACAGGCTTGCCGGTGCGTTTCTCCAGGATATCCAGTCCCGGCTTCAGCAGTTTGAGGTCGCCGCGAAATTTGTTGATGATGAAGCCTTTGATAAGGTCGCACTCCTGCATGGTCAGCAGTTCCAGCGTGCCGACGATTGAAGCGAAAACGCCGCCGCGGTCAATATCGCCTACCAGCAGAACGGGAGCATTTACCATTCCGGCTATTCTCATATTGACTATCTCTCTGTCTCTGAGGTTTATTTCCGCCGGGCTGCCAGCTCCTTCAATAACCACGATATCGTAGGTAGACAGTAGATGACCTAGAGAGTTCTTGATTATCTTCAGCAGGTTGGGGGTATAGCTGTAATATTGGCTGGCTTCCATGTTTTTAGCCACTTGCCCTAAAACGATTATCTGTGAGCGGTTATCGGCTTCGGGTTTGAGCAGCACAGGATTCATATGGACGGAAGGCTCGATGCCGGCTGCCTCAGCCTGTACTGCCTGGGCACGTCCGATTTCGCCGCCTTCCCTGGTAACAAAGGAATTTAAAGCCATGTTCTGTGCTTTGAACGGGGCGACTTTGAAGCCGTCTTGCCAAAAGATTCGGCATAATCCGGCTGCGATTACGCTCTTGCCTGCAGATGAAGCTGTGCCCTGTATCATCAGGGTTTTAGCTGGCATGGCTTATGACTCCAATTTCTTTTACAGCCTCGATTAGCTTCTGGCATTCGGGCAGGGTGCGTGGTGCCAGGCGTATGTACTGGGGCAAACCGAAAGAGGTACAGTCACGAACTAATATGCCTTTCTTTAATATGGCTTGCCTGAAGGCTGTGGCATTGCCGACTCTGACCAGGAAGAAATTGGTCTGCGAGGGTAGCGGCGATAGTCCAACGCCCTCGAGTTCTTTTATCAGGAAACCTTTGGCTGCACGAATGTTGTTATGGCACTCCTCGATAAAGCTATCAGCATTTAAGGCAAAGATGCCGGCTTTCTGTGCCGGGGCATTGACGTTCCATGGCGGGCGGACACGTTTCAAAACGGAAATGATTGGCTCGGCGGCTATAGCGTAGCCGAGGCGCAGTCCGGCCAGGGCATAATCCTTGGTCATTGAACGGAGGATAATTAAATTATTGTGGTCTATTAAATCCAGAGATGTCCAGGCGTTCTCGGTGAAGGCGATATAGGCTTCATCGAGTATGACCAGGCTGTCCCGTGTACTTGACATAATCTCTGTAAATTTTCCTTTAGATATGTATTGCCCGGTAGGATTGTTGGGGTTACACAGAAAGACGACTTTAGGTCGGTGCTTCTGGAGTAAGCTTGGAAATTCCTTTATATCCGGCTGGAAATTCGGCTCCTTGAGGACTGGCTGTTTCAATACGCAGGCATTGGCGAGGAGACAGGCAGTTTCGTATTCACCATAGGTCGGTTGCGGAATAAGGACTAGGTCATCGGAGTCCAGGTAGGCAGTAGCTACAAGCCTGATTAGCTCGGTGGAACCGCTGCCTATGATTAGCCTGTCTTGAGATATATTGAGCTTTTGAGCCAGCGACTGCTTTAATTCACTGGCTTCGGTGTCAGGATAGCATGCTATTGATGTATCCGATAAAACCTCTTTTATGCCGGGTGGTGGACCGAATGGGTTACAGCTAACGCTGAAGTCGAGGATGGTCTCTGGTGAGATGCCAAGCCTGGCTAATTCTTCGTGGTCTATGCCGCCGTGAACGCAGGGAGGAAGCTTATTTATAGCATGTCTAGGTAACAACAAAATATATCACCCCGGCAGAAATATATATCAGGCACCAGATAATGGCTGTTACGACAATGATTTGTCGAGAAGCGTTAATCGCGTCAAGTGATAGCGGGTAGTGGTTATCGCCAAGTCTATAATGGTCGTTTTTTTCCAGTTGTATTTCCAGGGCACCGGCGATGGCGCTCATCGTCCAGCCGGCGTTGGGGCTTTCTGTTTTCTTGTGGTCGCGAATCATGATGTGCCAGGCTTGTGAGGCATTCTTTCGGCATATAAGAGAAGCTACCACTATTATCAGTGCGGAAATCCGTGCCGGGATAAAATTGACGATATCGTCCAACCTGGCGGCAAACTTGCCCAGATATTCCCATTGCCCATGATATCCTATCATAGAATCGAAAGTGTTGATTATCCGGTAAGCTATAGCCCCGGGCACGCCGAAGAGGAAAAAATATAATAGAGGAGCTACAAAACTATCGCATATATTTTCGGCTGCTGATTCTACTGTGGCTGATATAATCTGGCTCTTGTCGAGCTTGGTAGTGTCACGGCTGACCAGAGATTGCAAGCTTAGGCGTGCCTGGCCCAGATTATTTTTAGCTATAAGCTTTTTAACCGTGTCAATGGCTTGCCTGAGTCCACGTAAGGAGAAAGTGAATTTCAGCAAGA
>CAZUEB010000008.1:0-22260 GCA_964619115.1 uncultured Dehalococcoidales bacterium | reverse complement strand
CCTTTGGGTGTTGGCATGCCGCATATGGTGCCGGCTTGTTTGTATTCTGCCCAGGCTGAACCCGAAATATAGCCCCGAACTACGCACTCAACAGGGACGCGCTCAGCTTTTAGAGTAATCATCGACCGACCGATGAGATAGTCTGGAGGTGTATTTTCATCTGGAAAGTAGCGTTTAATTGAGTCTGCTGTACCAACAGGTGCTATCAAATGGTTAGGCATAACCTGGCTTGTCTTTTCAAACCAGAAGCATGATATTTGATTGAGCACCATACCTTTATCAGGAATGGGGTCGGGCAGGACGACATCGAATGCCGAGAGTCTGTCCGTAGAGACGATTAGAAGTTTATCGCCCAGGTCGTAAGTGTCCCGCACTTTTCCCCGGCAGAATAGAGGGAGAGTCAAGTCTGCTTCAAATAGAGTTATTGACATAATACTCCTAAGCTCAGAGTGCTTGAGGTGACAGGTCTGTTGATTTGGCTGCTTTAGTCCTCTTTTTCTCGGTTAAGCCTAGTCGTTGGAATACTTTGTCTACGTGTCTGGTGAAGTAGTTGTAGTCGAAAATGGTTTCCAGCTCTGAATCGGACAGATTACCCGTTACATCGGTGTCAGCCTTAAGCAACTTTAAGAAGCTGGTTCTACCTTTCCACGCTTGCATGGCATTTCGCTGGACCATCTCGTAGGCTTTTTGCCGGCTTATCCCTTTATCTATCAGAGCTATCAGCACTCGTTGAGAGAAGACCAACCCCTGGGTAATCTCAAGATTTCGGCGCATATTCTCCGGGTAAACCTGAAGTCCTTTCATCACTGAGGTGAAGATGTGCAGGATGTAATCCAGAACCAGGCAGGAGTCGGGGAAGGTGACACGCTCATTGGAAGAATGGCTGATGTCTCTCTCATGCCATAGAGCGACATTTTCCATGGAAGTCAGTGCATATCCCCTGACCAGTCGTGCCAGGCCGCAGACGCGCTCACAGAGCTCCGGATTACGCTTGTGGGGCATGGCAGAGGAACCGGTCTGGCCAGCGGCGAATGGCTCTTCGGCTTCCAGAACTTCGGTTCGCTGTAGACTTCTGATTTCGGTGGCAAATTTTTCCAGTGAACTGGCGATGATGGCCAGCGTGGTAATAAACTGAGCATGGCGGTCTCGCTGGATAATCTGGCTTGATATCGGTGCTGGTACAAGTCCCAGCCTGGTACAGGCCTTTTCTTCAACCTTGGGTGGCACGGTAGCGTAGGTCCCCACAGCTCCAGAGGTTTTCCCTACGCTGATGGTCTTTTCAGCTTCAGTCAAACGGGCAGCATTGCGTTTCATCTCCTGTGCCCATAGAGCCAGCTTGAGGCCGAAGGTAATAGGCTCGGCGTGAACACCATGAGTCCGTCCTATCATTATGGTGTGCTTGTGCTCAATGGCTTTGTCTTGAAGGACGACAATAAGCTCGTCGATGTCTTGAGCCAGGAGTCTTGCAGCCTCCTTAAGTTGCAGGCTCTGGGCAGTATCTATTATATCCGAGGAAGTAAGTCCGAGGTGGATAAAGCGAGATTCCTCACCGAGTCCTTCGGCGACTGCCTGCAGGAAAGCGGTTACATCGTGGTGGGTCACCTTGAGGATTTCAGCAACGCGCTCCAGGTTAACACGTGCCTTCTTTATCTTTGGAATAGCTTCTTTGGGTATGTCTCCTATCTCTGCCCAGGCTTCGCAAACGGCTATCTCGACCTGAAGCCATTTATTGAACTTATTGTCTTCAGACCATACCTTTTTCATCTGTGGTCGGGAATAGCGCTCAATCATGTTTTTCTCCGGGCCTATGTCTCAGCCAGTTTCTGTTTGTGTCTCTCATAGGCGTCTTTTATTTCTTTATGTTTTATGCCCAGGATTTGGGCAGCCAGCAGGGCGGCATTCTTAGCACCCGGAGTGCCGATGCCGACACATGCCACAGGTACTCCGGCTGGCATCTGGACTATGGAGTACAGCGAGTCAATGCCTTTGAGTTCGCTGGTTGGCAGTGGCACACCGATGACCGGTAATGTCGTCCAGCTAGCCAGAACTCCGGGAAGATGAGCCGCAGCGCCGGCAGCAGCTATTATGACTTCTATCCCCTCTTCTTTAACTCTGGAGGCGTAGTCACGCACCTTATCCGGGTGTCTGTGCGCTGATAATACTGACAATTCATATTTGATATTTAGTTGCTGTAATATATCCAGAGTTGGCTGTATTAGGGGCTCGTCGTTTTTACTGCCTATAACTATGCCTACTAATGGCATCTAGTTTACCTCCCTGGCTGCAATGTCTTTGCGGTAGTGACAGCCATCGAAATTAATGCGAGGCATATTCTGGTAGACTTTGGCTCTGGCTTCAGCCATGTCTTTACCGGTGGCTGTTACCGTGAGTACCCGTCCTCCATCGGTATATACTTGTGAGTTCTCGCCAAGCTTGGTCCCGGCATGGAAGACCATGATTTCTTTATCCAACTTGTCCAATCCTGTAATGGGGAAGCCTGTATTGTAACTTCCAGGATATCCGGCTGACGCCATCACCACACCAACGCAAGCGTCGTTGTTCCACTCTACTGCCACTTTGCTGAGTCTATTATCTACTATAGCCAGAAGGATGTCCACTAAATCGGTCTGCAGGCGAGGTAAAATCACCTGTGTCTCCGGGTCGCCAAACCTGGCGTTAAATTCTAACACTTTTAGCCCATTTCTGGCTATCATCAGACCGGCGTAAAGTACCCCTTTATATGGCACGCCTTCTTGTGCCATTGCACTAACCGCCGGCTGTAGAATGCTTTGTGTTACCTGTCGGGTCATTTTGGAGTCAAAGAATTTGGGCGGACTATAGCTGCCCATGCCTCCGGTATTAGTGCCCTGGTCATTGTCAGATACCCTCTTGTAGTCACAGGCTGGAACCATGGGAACAACGGTCTTGCCATCGGTGAAGGCTAAAAGGCTTACTTCTGTGCCGGTTAGGCATTCCTCAATTATCACACTGTCACCGGCCGAGCCGAAAATCTTAGCCTCCATAATGTCTGACAGGGCTTTTAAGGCTTCCTCTGTGGAATGGGCTACTGTTACTCCCTTGCCGGCCGCCAGCCCATCAGCTTTAACTACGACTGGTGCTGGCTGAGACTTAAGATACTTTTTGGCTTCGGGATAGCTGGAGAAGCTGATACCATTGGGGCAGGGGATGCCATATTTTTGCATTAGCTCCTTGGCAAAGACCTTGCTCGATTCTATTTGTGTAGCGGCTTTCGTCGGTCCGAAGATGGGCAGAAATGAGCGCTCAAAATAGTCCACGATTCCTGAAGCTAGAGGCGCTTCCGGGCCAACGACGGTCAGGTTAATGCCGATGTCTTGGGCAGCTTTAGCTAATGCCTCTATATCGGTGGAATGCATGCTCAGATTATGAGCGATGGATGCCGTGCCAGCGTTGCCCGGGGCTAAATACAGCTCCTTGACTTTGGGGCTTTGTGCGATTTTCCATGCCAGGGCATGCTCTCTAGCCCCGCTGCCGATGACCATTACTTTCAAAGTGTTCTTCTCCCCATTATCGCTGCGCGCCGTTTATAATATACCTTTGCTGAATTTCTCCGCCTGAACAGGGTCAAGCATCTGAATCAATTTAATCAATTCGGCAACGTGCTCCTTTTCGTCATTGCGTATATGTTCCAGGACACTTATTGCCTCTTCATCTTCCAGAGCCTCAATGTGTTCCTGATATTGATTGATGGCCTGTAATTCGGCTATCAAATCCTCGCGGAGCATCTCTAAATCTAGTTCCCTACCTCCCTCGATACCGGTTTCTTCGTCGAAAGGATAGCTCATCCTTGCCTCCTTACATGTTTAATGCTGAAATAGCTATCGCTAAGCATAGCTGAGCTGAAAACATGACTGAAGAATGTCCATGTTTTGGCCAACTGGTTGAGTATAGCCAGTACCGAAGGCAAAATCAAGTGCTTTGTCTATGATAAAATGTAAAGGGGTATAGAACTTGTTTTACATACTCTATGGCAAGGATGATTTTTCTCTCCAGCAGGCCTTGGAGGAGATAAAAGATGAGCTGGGCAATCAAGAGATGCTGGCAGTTAATACCAGTATGTTGGATGGCCAGCAGCTAAATCTGAATCAACTAAAGGATGCTTGCAGTGCAGTCCCATTTCTGTGTGCTAACAGGCTGGTCATTGTTAAAGGTTTGTTGGGACGTTTTGAGACAAAGTCTGGTTCAGAGCGACGGGCGAGTCGCTCTAAGAAAAAACTCGACTCGGCGCTGAAGGAATGGATGGAGTTGCCCGAATATGTCAGGCAGATGCCACCGACCACCGCATTGGTCTTAATTGACGGTGAAGTTAGGGCTAGTAATAGTTTGTTGAAGTCTGTGGCGCCACTGGCTAAAGTTATGAGTTTTGTACCGCTGAGTGATAGAAGTCTGGGCGAATGGATACAGGAACGGGTAAAAAGAGGTGGTGGCAACATGTCACCCGGAGCGGTGAAGCTGCTGGTCGGGATTGTCGGTGCTGATTTGTGGACTATGAGTGGTGAAATAGATAAGTTACTTGCATACTGTTCAGGTCAGATTATCACTGAGGACAGTGTCAAGCAGGTAACGAGTTATGCCAGGGAAGCTAATATCTTTGCTCTGGTGGATGCAATACTTGAGGGGCGAAGTAAGGAGGCTCAACAGCTTCTCCATCGGTTAATTCAGGATGGGGCGTCGCCCTCTTATATTCTGGCCATGATTACGCGGCAGCTACGTTTAATAGTTATGGCTAAAGACGTAGGTCAGAAATTATCTAGGCCTGAAATTAGAGGCAGGCTGGAGTCGACTTCGGACTATGTTTTGGAGAAGGCAGCAAGGCAAGCCAGAGTGTACACTTTAGAGCGGATAAAGAAAGCCTATCACAAACTTCTGGAGGCTGATATTGCTATCAAGACGGGGAAATATGATGGAGACCTGGCACTTGACCTCTTGGTCGTTGAGCTGGGGCAGAATTGAGGCTACTGGTTCTAGTTTGGCGGCAATTTCTGGCGCTTTTTAACCTTGCTTGATTGATTAGGAGGAGACTCAACTGGCAAGCTTTTTGCTACAGGTTCTTTGACCTCGATTTCAGGAGCATGTCCGAAGAAGAGTTTAATGTGTGGCCAGGGGATTTCTATGCCCTCATCATCGAAGGCTTTTTTAAGTCTGAGGCGTAGCTCTCCCATTACGTCCCACTGAGCCAGTGGTTTGGTTTCACCGAGTATCTTTATGACGATGCCAGAATCTCCAAACCCATCTACTCTCAGCACCTCTGGCGCTTTTAAAATCCGTGGTGCCCAGTCAGGGTCTTCTGTCATCCCTTTACCTACACGGTTAATAACTCTGATGACGCGGTCGAGGTCCTCTCCGTATCCTACCGAGATGTTCATGTTCACCCGCGACCACTCTTTAGTATAGTTGCTGGCAACCGCAACCTCACTGTTGGGGATGCTATGAACTATGCCATCCAGGTCTCTGAGTACTGTTCTTCGCAGGGTTATATCCTCGACTAACCCGGAGATTCCAGCGATTTTGACAACGTCGCCTATACCGTACTGATTCTCCAGCAAGATGAGAACGCCGTTGAATATATCTTTGACCAGCGTCTGCGCGCCGAAGCCGACCGCGATGCCAGCAACACCAAGCCCGGCTAATGCTGGAGCGATGTTGATTCCCAGCTCGGAGACAATCGTGAAAATCGCCACTATAATAATAAAAACCATTCCTGTCTGGACGAATACGTTGCTTAGAGTATCGGCTCTTTTCCTTATGGCTGTTTTTGATTTTCCTGCCATTGTCTGTGATACGGTTCTCTCTACCATGATAGGTACAAAGTGACGAAGGAGATAATAAAGAGCCACCGAAATAGCGATGATCAGCAGGATACGTATGCCGTACTCTGTGAGCCATCTGGTAATTGGTGTCCAGTCCATAATTACCCTCTTCGTTTGGATTCTAACAAAATGAGATAGAGTTTACAAACAGTGTTCTGATGTGATTTAACTTTCATAGGGTGGTTCTTAATTCGACATTCAAAGCGAATCTGGGTTAAAATGGAAAATGAAGCCAGTGGGGAGGTAATGAAATGAATCGGGTGCTAGCTATGATTTTGGCTGGCGGTGCCAGCGAGCGGTTGAGTATTCTATCTGCAGAGAGGGCTAAACCGGCGGTGCCCTTCGGAGGCAAATATCGTATTATCGATTTTACCTTGAGCAATTGTGCCAATTCCGGAATTTGCAACGTAGCTGTGCTTACTCAGTTTAACCCTCGTTCATTGGCTCAGCACATTGGTGTTGGTAGACCTTGGGACCTGGATAGAACTACAGGTGGAGTCGTCCTGCTTCAGCCTTTTTTGAGCCGGTCAACTCGGGATTGGTACAAGGGCACGGCCGACGCTGTCTATCAGAACCTGTATTACATAGAGGACCAAAAGGTAGACGAAGCCCTTATCTTATCCGGGGACCACATCTATACTATGCGCTATGACCATATGATACATGCTCATCGTAACAGGCAGGCCGATGTTACTGTGGCGGTAACCGAGGTGCACTTATCAGAGGTTTCGAGATTCGGCATCATTACGCTAGACCATAATGAGCGCGTAATCAGCTTTCAGGAGAAGCCAAGGAGCGCTAAGAGCAATTTGGCTTCGATGGGTGTATATGTTTTTGACAAGGGTGTTCTCATCAACTGCCTTGAAGAGTATGCTCAAAGGAAAGGCGGTCATGATTTCGGACAAGATATTTTGCCGGAAATCATTGGGAAACATAAAGTTTATGGTTACAGGTTTCGGGGATACTGGCGTGACGTGGGGACTGTCCAATCGTACTGGCAGGCTAATATGGACTTAATCGTCGATTTGCCTGACCTGAACCTTTATGACACATCGTCTGAAGTTCGGACTGTGCATAGTGACAGACCGCCAGCAAAACTTGGACCAAATGCCCGGATAACAAAGAGCCTTGTGTCCAATGGTGCCATTATTAATGGTTGTGTGGAGAGGTCGGTTATTTTCCCTGGTGTGTTTGTTGAGGACAATGCTGTGGTGAGCGATTCGATTGTTTTTGATGATACTACTGTGGGTGAGGGAGCCGTTGTCGATAAATCTATTGTTGATAAGCAGGTTTGGATTAGCACGGGCAGCTATATTGGTCATGGTGACGATTTTACTCCCAACAAAGAGGAAACAGACAATCTGAATTCTGGCATAACTGTAGTTGGCAAAGGTGCCAGAATACCGTCTGGGGTCAAAATAGGCCGCAACTGTAAAATTGGCTGTTGGGTTGATAGCGCTGATTTTTTATCTAAGAATATCCCCAGCGGGGAAAGCGTGGCCAGTAAGAAGACAAGGCGTCATCCATTATAGGAGGTGAAATGAAAGTTGGAGGATTTACATTTGTCTTGCACAGCCATCTCCCTTATTGTCGCAATGCCGGGCGCTGGCCGCATGGAGAGGAATGGATACATGAAGCGGCTTCAGAGACCTATATTCCGCTGCTTAATGCGCTTTGTGACCTGAAACAAGAAGGCTGTTCTTTCAAATTGACGTTGGGTATCACGCCGGTTCTAGTTGAGCAGCTGGCTGACCCTTTAGTAATTGACCATTTGGCGGAGTTTATTGAAGACAAAATCCATCGAGCTCAAGGAGACGTAGAGCGATTTGATAAAGCTGGAGAAGGTCACCTGCTTTACTTAGCTAAATTTTATCTTGACTATTATCAGCGTGTACTGAGCACTTTCAATGAGAGATTTGAGCGTAATATAGTCTCTGTCTTCAAGCGGCTACAGGATGAAGGTTATTTGGAGATAACTACCAGCGCTGCTACGCATGCTTATTTGCCTTTACTCGAGCGTGATTCCTCTATCTATGGGCAATTGCAGACGGGCAAGACAAGCTACAAGCGACATTTTGGCGTAGACCCGTCATCAGTCTGGCTACCTGAATGCGGTTATCGTCCTGCCTATTATGTTGATAGCTCAGGCAAGAGCTATGTTAAACCTGGCCTGGAATCTTTTCTGGCGCAGTTAGGATTGACCTGTTTCTTTGCTGAGACTCATACTGTAGAGGGAGGGGAGCCGGTGGGCAAAGCTAAGGAGGAAGTTATCGGTCCCTATGCCGGCATATCGCGCCGCTATGTAGTACCGCTGCCGCAATATTCTGAGCCTACGCAGAGGACGACCTATTTGCCTTATTGGGTTAGGACACCGGAGGTTGCTGTAATAGGCAGAGATGATCGGACCAGCATGCAGGTGTGGTCAGCCGAATGGGGTTATCCTGGTGACTTCAATTATCGTGAGTTCCATAAGAAAGATGGCATCTCCGGGCTTCAATACTGGAAAGTTACCGGAGCCAAAGTGGATCTGGCTTACAAGGAATATTATGACCCGTATTGGGCCGCCCAGCGTGTTGCTGAGCATAGCTCTCATTATGCCCATTTAGTCGAGGAGTTAATTACCAACTTTTATCAGGAAACAGGTAAATTCGGCATTATCTCTGCGGCTTATGATACTGAGCTTTTTGGCCATTGGTGGTTTGAAGGTGTTGACTGGTTGCAACAGGTTCTGCGTCATCTAAGTAAGATTGAATTAGTGGAGCTGACTACAGCCAGCGGATTCATTAAAAACCATCCGCCGGAGGATGTATTAGCCTTGCCTGAAAGTTCCTGGGGGTTGGGTGGCGGACATTTCACCTGGCAAAATGCCGACACCGACTGGATTTGGCCGATTATCAATTCGGCTTCTTTGCGTATGGAAAAGCTGGTAAGCAGATATTCTGAAGCTGATGGCGCAATGAAGAAAGTCCTGAATCAGGCAGCCAGAGAACTGGTATTGATGCAATCGAGTGATTGGCCGTTTCTTATAACCACCGGTCAGGCTCGCCATTATGCGGAAAATCGTTTCTTGGAACACTTGAACCGATTTCAAAAGTTGACTGATATTGCTGAATCAGGGCGTGCAGACAAAGCGGCCCTGACACTGTGCAATCAAATATGGGAGCTGGATAAGATTTTCCCCGACATAGACTATCGTTCCTTTGCTGACAGGGAAGGTAAAGTCAGTTCATGAATGTCCTCTTTGTTGCCGCAGAAGCCGCGCCATTGGTTAAGGTGGGTGGACTGGCAGACGTCGTTGGCTCTTTACCTAAAGCACTTATTGAAATGGGGCACGATGTGCGGGTAATTATGCCCAGATATGGAATTATCGATGCTGCCGAGTTCCCAGTGTCTCCGGTAATTGATATTTTGAATGTGGAGGTAATGAAAACGACTGAGCGAGTGTCTTTGAATATGACTCAGCTTGATAGTGGTGTCAAGGTCTATCTGGTGGATAGCGATGAATTTAGCAATTCCACTGAGGTGTATGGCAAAGATGAGTTGAGGCATTTTTTCTTATTCTGTCGGGCTGTTTTAGATATATTGCCTGAGATGGACTGGCAGCCTGAAGTAATTCATTGCCATGACTGGCATACTGCATTGATCCCCATGTGGTTTGAGAAAACCGACTATCATTATGTCTCGGTTTTTACAATTCATAATTTAGCCTATCAAGGATTTTTTGACGGCAATTTCTTGATTGATACCGGGTTGGATGAGGATTGGCAATTGCGTCCGGCAGATGCGCCTGAGCCACCGCTCAATTTCATGAGTCAGGGTATTCTCTGGGCTGATATGGTGACCACAGTTAGCGAAACATATGCCAGGGAAATCTTGACCCCGGAATATGGGGCGGGTCTCGACTATCTCTTACGCTACCGGCAGGGGAGGCTCTTTGGTATAGTTAACGGGTTGGACTACGGCGAATTCAATCCAGTAACTGACGCTTTTATACCGTCTAATTATGATGTTGCCGCGGTAGATAAGAGGACTAATAACAAGCTTGCTCTCCAGAAAAGAGCGGGTTTTGCTGAAGATGTTGCGGTGCCACTTATAGGGATGGTTTCGCGTCTCGATGAGCAAAAAGGTCTTGATATACTAACTGCCAGTTTTGACTACTTGTTTCAGAAATCGGAAGCTCAACTGGTTATTCTGGGTAAGGGTAGGGAGGAGTATCATAATTTGCTCAGGCAGGCAGCCAGCAGATATCCTCAACAATTGGCTGTGTTTATCGATTTTAGTGATGCCTTGTCCAGGCTTATTTATGCAGGCTGTGACATGTTTTTAATGCCATCTCGGTTTGAGCCATGCGGCCTGGGGCAACTTATTGCTATGAGATACGGGGCGGTGCCGATAGTTCGTCACACCGGTGGCTTGGTTGATACTGTTCAGGACTTGACTCAAGACCTGAGTAAAGGCAGCGGTTTTGTCTTTCATAACTATGACTCTGAAGCCATGTTCGCTGCTATCCTGCGTGCGGTAAGTAGCTACAAGAAGAAAGCCTGGCAGAAGGTGATGCGACGCATAATGGCGCTCGATTTCTCTTGGCAAGCCTCTGCCAGGAAGTATGAGGCACTTTATCTTAAGGCTCTGGAGTGTAAGAAATCGTGATGATAAGCGGAGAGCGGGCGGCATTAACTGTAGACCTGGGTGGAACCAAGATTATGGCTGCGGTGGTTTTACCTGACGGCAAGTTATTGTTGCGAAATTATTGCCTGACTATGGCTGATAAAGGTCCTGAAATCGTTATTGATAGAATAATATTCGCCGTGAATGAGACTATGGCTCGAGCGCAACTCAAGGGCTCGGAGTTGATAGGTATTGGTATTGCTGCTGCCGGAATCCTGGACACGAAGAAGGGAATTGTGACCACTTCGCCTAACCTGCCGCATTGGTACAATGTTCCGCTTCGCGATATTTTGACTGAAAAGCTGGATGTTATTACTTATATAATCAACGATGCCAACGCTGCTACCCTTGGGGAACATCGATTTGGAGCTGGAAGAGGATTAGACAACATGGTTTATCTTACAGTGAGCACCGGAATCGGTGGTGGTATAATCGTAGACGGCGAGCTTTACTCCGGTGCTGACGGCTGTGCCGGAGAACTGGGTCATATGACGATAGAGGTTAATGGACCCCAGTGCCATTGCGGCAATTTTGGCTGTCTCGAGGCTTTGGCTTCGGGTTGGGCTGTGGCTAAAGCAGCAATTACGCGCATAAATAGTGGGGAAAAAAGTTCTATTATCGAACTTGCTGATGGTACATTAGATAGCATTACTGCAGAGATTGTGGCAGAAGCAGCCAGGCGAGGTGACCGGCTAGCCATTGATATAGTGGCTGAAGCAGCTAATTATCTGGGTGTTGGCTTGGCGAATCTGGTCAATATCTTTAATCCCGAGCTGATTGTTATTGGTGGCGGCTTGTCTAAAATGGGGGGTATGTTATTGAAACCGGCGCGGAAGGTGCTTAAGGAGAGAGCTTTTCAGTTGCCCGCTGATACCGTGCGTGTTGTTCGGGCTCGCCTTGGCAGCAATGCCGGGATAATCGGTGCAGCAGCTTATGTTTTCGCGCAGCAAGCAGAAATAGGAGCCAAAACATGATTTATTGGGCACCACTTTTCCATTTCTATCAACCTCCGACTCAAACTGCCAGCATGCTGATGAAAATAAGCAATGAGGCATATCGTCCGTTGCTGGATGTCTTCGGCGAATTTCCGCATGCCCATGCTACTGTCAATATAAATGGTGTGCTCACTGAGATGCTGGGGCAGTGTGGCTATTCTGATGTATTGACTAAATTGCGTAAACTAGCTGAAGATGGGCAAATTGAATTTACCGGTTCAGGTAAGTATCATCCGATATTGCCTCTGATACCAACCGAAGAAATAGAAAGACAAATCAGATTAAATTATCAGACTAACCGTAATTTTTTGGGTGATGCTTATGCGCCTCGAGGCTTTTTCCCGCCTGAGATGTGTTATTCCAGGGATATAGTTGACTCGATTATTGAATCCCGTCATGAGTGGATTATCATCAGTGGTATTGCCTGTCCAGTTGCCTGGCCGATGAACGTAGTTCATGAAATCAGCAGAGAAGAGGACAAAATAGCAGTTTTTTTCCGTGATGATATATTAAGCAATAAGATTAGCTTTAGAGACATTGATGGGCCCGGTTTTATTGAGCATCTTAAGCGGCTGTATAACGGCGAGGATGATATGTATGTCGTTACCGCTATGGATGCCGAGACCTTCGGTCATCATATTCAGCATTGGGACAAGTTGTTCCTGTCACAAATTTTCGAGACCCTGGAACCTATGGTAAACCACGATAAAACCATGCACGAACAGAAGCCTCTTGCTGAACAGCACCGGCGATTGTTCGAGTTCGAAAAGGACAAAGAGGACAGGCAGATAAGGATAGTCACTATTAGTGAACTGCTCGGGATTTTCTCCAGGGGAAAGCAGATTGAGCCGAAGCCATCATCCTGGAGCACTTCGGCAGATGATATAAAAATGCAAAATTACTATCCGCTTTGGAAAAGCAATAATAACCCGGTACATCAGATGCAGTGGGAACACCTTTCAATTATTATGGACATAGCTCATAAGGCGATAGTGCTGGCGGACAATGACGCCAGTTCTAGATTCGCCAACATCGCCAGGACAACTCTGGACGCGGCACTACATAGCTGTCAGTTCTGGTGGGCAAGCAGGAAGCCGATGTGGGATGTAAACATGGTCTACCGTGGCTTGAATCTCCAGCGCGAAGTCCTGCTGAATGCTTATAAGGCTATATCGACAAGCAATACTAAGCCGGATGTGAAAAAGGAGTATTACTATAAGGTGGTGGCGGCAAGGTATATATTTGATCAGATCACAGACAGCCTGTATATGGATTAGGCACGGCGGAGTGAAAATAGTAATTGATAAGGAGGCAGCAGATGAGGGCGAAAGATTTATTCGGGAAACAGGTCATTGATGCTGATGCTAAGGTGTTGGGCAAGGCTGTGGATATCGACCTGGATATCGAAGAAGCGACGATTACTGGTATTTTAGTTAAAACAGGATGGACCAAGAAAGTGTCAATATCTCCGAAAAATATCGATAGAATCGGGGATAAGATTTTATTGAAGGTCGCCAAGGATAAGAAAAAGAAAGCATAATCCGGTAAGCGAGCATTCATTGAAGCAAATTTATCTTGGTCTGGCGATACATAATCACCAACCGCTAGGTAACTTTCCCTGGGTCTTCGAGCGGGCTTACGAACAAGCCTATTTGCCTATGGTTGATGCGCTGGAGCGGCATCCTGATGTGTGTCTTTCTTTGCACTATAGCGGTTGTCTTATTGATTGGTTGGAGCAGAACCACCCCGAATTCTTTGACCTACTGGCAAGGCTGGTGGACAGGCGTCAGGTGGAAATCATGGGTGGTGCCTACTATGAGCCTGTTTTACCGTCCATTCCCGATGCTGATAAGCTGGGGCAGATTGACAAAATGGCTGGTTTTATAAAGCGACGATTTGGCACAAAATTTACTGGACTGTGGCTGGCGGAGCGGGTTTGGGAACCACATTTGCCTAAGGTTCTAGCTGAAGCAGGTGTAGAGTGGACTATGGTCGACGATAATGCCTTGAAATCAGTGGGGATGGAACATGGTGACCTCTTCGGCTACTATCTCACCGAAGAGCAAGGCTTTTCAGTAAAAGTGTTTCCTATCAGTAAGCGCTTGCGTTACTCGATACCCTGGCATGATGTTGACGAGGTTCTTAGCTATCTGGACGGTGAGTCTTCGGATAGAGAGAATAAGATTGCTATATTGGGCGATGACGGTGAGAAATTCGGTATCTGGCCAGGCACTTATGACTATTGCTGGCAAAAAGGATGGGTGGACAGGTTTTTTACTGCATTGGAAGCTAAACAAGATTGGCTCCATACCATTACTCTTGGTGAGTACGCTCATCAGTTTCTACCTAAGGGTAGAATTTATTTGCCCTGTGCTTCCTATGATGAGATGCTGGAGTGGTCTCTGCCAGCCGACAAATCCTGGGAATATAACAACATTAAACGTCAGCTTGAAGATGAGGAGCGTCAGAATATAACTCAATTTATGTACAGCGGCATGTGGCGCAATTTTTTAGTCAAGTACCCGGAGATAAATAGGATGCACAAGAAAATGCTCCGCGTTCATAAGAAAGTTTATCAAGCTGGTGCCATCAGTAAAGGCGATTGTGGATTACAAGACCTATGGAAAGCGCAGTGCAATTGTCCGTACTGGCATGGTGTTTTTGGTGGGATTTACCTGGCCGATATTAGAGCAACTAACTATAGCTATCTTGTCCAGGCTGAGAGGAGGGCTGACAGCATAATCTATCAGCCACGCTCATGGCTGGCGAAAGCCTTCCGTTCGAGCAGCAGTTGGCTGGAGTGGCAGAAACTCGACTTTGATGGTGACGGTAGCGAAGAACTGCTGGTTGACAGCGACCTCTTTTCTGTTTACTTAAGCCCTGCGGAAGGTGGCTCTATTTTTGAGTGGGACCTTCGCCGCCATAACTACAACGTGTTAAGCACGCTAGCCAGGAGGCCGGAAGCTTATCACAAAGCCCTCACTGAGCCAACTATACAGAAGCAAACAGGTGAAGTGGGTGCCATTCCCAGTATACATGACCTGATAAGGGTGAAAGAGGAAGACTTTTCAGGACATTTAGTCTATGACAGATATCTACGTTCCAGTCTTATTGACCACTTCTTTGACCAGAGCACTAATCTGGAGGAGTTTGCCAATCAGTCTTATGTTGAATTAGGGGATTTCGCGACTCAGACGTACAATTTATTTGTAGACCATACAGGTGATGAGCTGAAGATTTTATTAAAGCGGAGTGGGATTCTTCGGGTGCAATCGAAAAATATACCGTTCGAGGTGCAAAAGGAAATAAGGCTGGTGGCTGGAGAGAAGAAGTTAGATATAAGCTACCAGTTGAAAAACATGAGCGACTCATCGGTTCAGGCTGTTTTCGGCAGTGAATGGAACCTGAACTTGCTCGGCGGCGGACATAATGAACAGGCTTATTATAGAGTGCCCGGAGCTGTTCTGGACGACCATCATCTCGATTCTTGCGGTGAGTTGGCAGATGTTGAAAGTATATCCTTGGGCAATCGGCAATTGGGTATAGAGCTGGAATTGACGGCGAGACCAAAAATCAGATTGTGGCGTTTCCCCGTGGAGAGCATCTCTAACTCCGAATGCGGGATAGAAAGGATATATCAACAGAGTTGTCTGCTTGCCATGCTGCGGCTAAATTTACCACCGGGCGGGATGGAAAAGTTTAATCTTGTTTGGCTGGTTAAAACACCGATTGTTTAGTTGCCCGCTGTTGGCGGAATCAGTATGAAGGCCGTCTTGACGTTGGTATGAGAAATAATAAATAAAAGGAGCTAATGCGATGGAGCAGGTGAAATACGAAATAGGGAAAAGAGTAACTGTTATATCAACCCCGGCTCCGAAATTCGAAAAATACGCAGGCAAGAGCGGGGTCGTCACTGAACATTTTACAGTCGATGCGAACGATTTAGAGGTTAAGAAAAGCCTCGGTCTTTCTGGAGATGGTTCTTCATACTATATTGTTAATATCGATGGCATTGATGTTGATGGGATACCTGAGGAAGCGTTACAGCTATAAAATTAAAATAAACATGAGCCGGCGGAACATCTTAGTGCTCGTCTAATTATGAGCTAGCTCAATTAAGAATTTGACTTAGTAGTGTATTGAAGTGCACCCATACCAGCCATTTTCATTGCCAGACACTCTCCAGTTGCTTCAGGGGTCAGCGCATTGCCTTCTTCTGAGGCGCGCAGAACATGGTCACCATCGGCGGTAGCCACCATTCCATTGAGTTTTAATATACCATGTGACACGGTTCCGAGAGCAGCTATTGGAGCGCGGCAGCCTCCACCAAGGGCTTGCAGAAAGGCTCGCTCTGCGGTTACGCATTGCCGTGTCGGTTCGTGGTTTATCTTGCAGGCGACTGATTCAATCTCTTTGTCTACTGAGCGTATTTCTAATCCCAGTGCTCCCTGTCCCACAGCCGGCGTGAAATGCTCCGTTGGTAAATATTCCGTTATTTTATCTTCCCAGCCCAGGCGTATCATGGCAGCAGCAGCTACGATGATGCCATCGACTGTTCCATCAGAGACTTTTCGCAGTCTGGTATCTATATTCCCTCGCATGTCGCAAATTCTGAGGTCAGGGCGAATAGCACGTAGCTGAACAGCGCGTCTGTGGCTTCCCGTGCCTATCTTTGAGCCTGGAGCAAGTTTGGCGAGATTTCCGGCTCTGGAGACGAGGATATCTCTGGGGTCAAGCCTGGCTGTTATTGCGCCTAGCATGAGGCCATGAGGAATTTCCGTTGGCATATCTTTGAGACTATGGACGGCTAAGTCGATTTTGCCGTCGAGTAGAGCCTTTTCCAGCTCTTTGACGAATATCCCTTGCCCGGCAAGTTTGTCCAGAGAAGTAGTGCCATATTTGTCTCCTCTGGTTGTTATTTTGACAAGTCTGACTTTCAGCTCCGGGGATATTTCTTTGAGCGTGGCCAGCAACCATTCGGTTTGGATGGTAGCCAGTTTACTGCCACGAGTGCCGATACGGATTTCCTTCATTCGGGCTTGTCCTTGTCGAGTTGGAAAAGCTCGGTGACCAGCTTAATGTAGTCATCTCTTTCAAGGGTATTTTTTTTGAGACTTTGAATAGGGTCGTGAAGTATCTTCTGCACTATGGCTTTAGTCATAGTCTCTAAGCTCTCTTGCTCATCTGTGGATAGATGCCGTAGCTTCTTTAATGTCATATCGAGCTGTTTTTGGCGTATGCCTTCTGCCTTCTTTGTCAGACTGCCAATTACCGGCTCTACCTCCAGTACCTGCCATTGGGAGGTAAACCGCTTAACTTCAGATTCCACAATTTTCATAGCTTTCTTTATCTCAGTCTCCCTCTGTTTGCGGTTGAGTTCAGAGATATGCGTGAAGTCATCTATATCGTACAGAAAGACATTGCTGATATGCCTCACATCAGGTTCTACGTCTCGAGGGACAGCTATATCGATAATTACCATGGGATGGTTGGAGCGGGCAAACATGGCATTTTCTAATGTCTTCAGGTCAAGTATGAGATGAGGTGCCCCGGTGCAACTGATGGCTATATCGCAGTTGGTTAACTCTTGACCGAGGCTGCCTATATCAACCGAGCTTCCGCCCAACGCCTTAGCAAGGTCTGAGGCTTTTTCGTACGAACGGCTGGTAGTGGTTATTTGCGCTATGCCTCTTTCCTTGAGCGCCTTGGCGACCAATCTTCCGGCTTCGCCAGTGCCGATGACTAGTGCTTTGCATCTGGTCAAATCGCCTATAGCCCTGGCTGCCAGCTCAACTGCTACGGAACTGATGGAAAGAGCATTTCGGCTAATTCCTGTTTTTTCCCTTACCTGTCTGCCCACTCTAAGCGCTTGATGGAAAAGGTTTCGTAGCGGATGCTTCACCATATTGGCGTTTTTGGCTTCTTCCAGACTCTGTCTTACCTGTCCCAGAATCTCGAACTCGCCGATAATCATAGAGTCAAGCCCGGAAGCTACACAGAATAGATGCTTGACTGCTGCTTCATTTTGGTGACAGTAGATGTATTGCGATAAGTCAGTATCTGTTATGTTTGCCCAGGCTTTAAGGAAATCTGTACTTGGTTTGGAAGAGCCACTGTCTTCTGTCACTGAGTAGACTTCAATACGGTTACAGGTAGAGAGTATAAGTCCCTGCGGTACATATTTGCGCAGCAGGCTCAATGCGTTTGAGATGTGGTCATTGCTTACAGCCAGCCTCTCTCTGATTTCAATCGGCGTTGTGCTGTGATTTACACCCACAACATGAATTTGAGTTCCAGGCGGCTTACTCATAGCTCCTGCTGTTCCAGTATCTTTAGTTTGCTAAGCATGATTTCCCTGGCTTGTTGGTTTTTGCCTCGCCTCAGTAGCTCGATAAGCGAGTTCAGGTCCAGGACTTTCTGCCAGGCGTCGCCGCTAACTGTAATGCCCTGTTGTTTTAACTCAGAGCGGACTTCATCAGCGACCAGGGCTAATTGAGCATATTCAGCCTGGAATTTTTTCTCCAGCTCGCTCCTGATTTTACGAGCCAAAGCCGGGCTTCTGCCGGATGTGGACACGGCGACAATTATGTCACCACGCCTGAAATATGAAGGGGCAATAAAGTCGGAATTATTCGGGTCATCTACTACGTTTACTAATATTCCCAGGCGTCTCGCCTGAGCAGCCAATTTTTCATTGGTTTTGATGTCATCGGTTGCCGCTATGGCGATAAAGGTCTTCTTTAAATCTTCCGGCTTGTAGTCTCTGTTTATGGCTCGTATAGTGCCTTCTTTTGCCAGCTTATTTATCTCCGGACAGAAATTTGGGCTAACAATCTCCACGTTAGCGCCATGCTCCAGTAGAGTCTGAATCTTGCGTAGCGCCACATTGCCCCCGCCCAAAACCAGGCATTTCTTACCCCGAATATTGAGTAAAATCGGGTAGTATGAATGTGTTTCCCTGCGTGTTTTCATACCGTGTATCGTAACCTTGTCTTTTTTACCTCTTTAGTGCTGAAGAGCAATATTAGCTCTTTTTTATCAAGCCCGGTCACTGAACATATTTTATCAGCTATGGCTCTGCAGGTCTCCTTGCAGTCGGCGTGTATCATGGCAAACAGGTTATGGTGCCATATTGAGTTAGTGCGCCTTTCGTAGCAGTGGCTCACCTCTGAGAACATGGCTATTTTTTTGCCTGCTGCATCCACCATGTCTGATGTTGCTATCCAACAGGCCATTGCATTAGCTGTAAATCCAAGCTTGTTATGGCTGACGGAGGCGCTGAAGCGCCGCATAACTCCGCGTTGCAAAAGAGCCTGGCAGTGGCTTAGAAATTTATCCGCATCTATCCCGGCTCTTGCTGATATCTGGTCGAACGGTTTTTCAATGAGAGGCAGGTCTTGCTGTGATTCGCTGATAACAGACCGGTCTATGGGAGATAGCTCGATGGTTTTATATTGTGGCATGTTGTGATTTGTGACCATACTTGGTGCTGAAGTATTATGATCACCAAGGTTGAAGTAAGCTCCTATCTTAAATGTTTTTACTGCCGGCAGGTTTAATGTTGTCTTAGCCCTGACCTTTTTGCCCAGATTGTGCACTTCGCTCTCTGTGTCACCGGCTATGGGCATAGCTAATGTGAACCAGAGGTTGAAATCGTGGTCGCGTTCGTAGCAATGGCTCACCATCGGATGTGTGCCGATGATTCGACCCGCCTCATCTAACCGCTCCGCATCCACCTTCATTGCTGCTAGGGTAGTTCGGTAGCCGAGCTTTCCTGGATTGAAGACCGGGCCTATGTAGCGGATAATTTCTCCTGTTTTTAGCTGCTTGATTCTCCTGATTACCTCTTCACTGTCTATACTCAAATGCAGCCCCAGAGCAGCGAATGGTTCTCGGCTCAGAGGGAATTCTGCTTGGATGATGTTGAGCAGGTTTTTATCTATGGTATCGAGTTTCATAGCTTCTATCTAACTGTTCTTTCGAAGTGTTGACGGTTGATATATGCAGTACGGCTCAGCCTCGAGGTAATCACCGGTGGATTCGTAGGCTCTGGCTCGACAGCCGCCGCAGACTATCTTGTATTCGCAACTGCCGCATTTCCCCTTTATATTAGACAGGTCTCTTAATCTGCGGAACAATGTGGCGTTAGCCCAGATTTGCCTGAAATTCGTATCTCTTATATTCCCGGCTTCAACATCAAGATATCCACATCCCTGCACGCTGCCCCGATGAGAGATGAAACAGAAACTGGTGCCAGCCAGGCAACCTCGCGTTATGGAGTTTATGGCTTCATTTCCAGATTTAGTTGCTGGTTTATCGCCGAGCAATGATACTTGGAGATTATCTGCCCTGCCTCTCTGCCTCATTATACGCTGATAATGAGGCGCGTCAGTCGGCTTGAAGAACATGCTGTTCCCCAGTTCTTTTTGCTTGTCGTAAACCCAGTTTAGAGTTTGCTCATATTCCTGTGGTGACATCTCCACTGCCTCCAATCCTTTACCACGACCTGTCGGCACTAACATGAACGGGTGGAATGCAGTTGCTCCTATATCAAGGGCAAAGTCTAATAGCTCATTCAGGTAATTCATGTTCAGCCTGGTGATGGTGCTGTTGATTTGCACCTCCACACCTGCCTGTCGCAGCCGGGCAATTCCTGAAACGGCTTCTTCGAAAGCGCCTGCCTTGCCTCGGAACTTGTCCTGTAATTCGGCTGCAGGGAAATCTATGCTTACTGCTACCCTTGATACTGGAGTCTGCTTCAGCTTCAAGGCGATTTCATCGGTGATGAGAGTGCCATTGGTGCCCATTACCACCCTCAGCCCCTGAGTGACGGCGTATTTTGCTATCTGGAAAAAATCCTGGCGCAGAAGCGGTTCGCCACCGGTGAGTATTAGAACAGGCTTGCCCACTTCCAGTATGCCGTCTATCAGGCGGAGACATTCTTCTGTGGAAAGTTCGCCTTCATAAGCACCTGCTGTAGAAGATGACCGACAGTGAGCACAAAAGAGGTTGCAGCTTCGGGTTATCTCCCAGGCTACCATGCGAAGATTAGGAGCTATGGTTTCCTTTTCCCTTCGGCTCTCTCTAACCGTTTCTTTTGTCATTGACCCAATCCAATCTCATTGTCTGTCAGATAGCACGCCGGGTCTTCAGCCCAGATATCGCCGAAAACTGCCTCGGCTCGCACCCGCAGGTTGCCATTGCATAGCTCAAGGTACTGGCATCTGGCGCAGCGTCCTTTGAGCAATCCCCTTCTGTTTTTGAGCCCGCGCATCAATGGGTCTGAAGTATCCAGCCAGATATCCCCGAACTTACGCTGAAGCACGTTGCCAAATGAGTAATGCTGCCAGAATTGGTCGGCGTGAACATTTCCCAGTTCGTCGACTGCTCCTATACGAATGCCTGTATTGTTGCCGCCATTGGCTCTGAGCAAAGCCAGTACTCTTTCAGCTCTTGGCGGGTCCTGGCTCTTCAGTTTAAGATAAAGGTAAACGCCATCGGCATGATTATCCACGGTAAGGACTTCTTTTTTGAAGCCGCGCTTATAAAGGTCTACGGTTCGGTCGCAGATTAAGTCGACTGCCGCCCTGGTCTGGGAGTGGTTCAAGTCGTCTTTGCTCAGGCTGCCGGCTCGACCTACATAGGCGAGATGGTAAAGACAGATTCGTTCTATCCCTTCTTCTTCTATCAGGTCGAATATGGCGGGTATTTCTGTATGATTGTAGTTAGTAAGGGTCATCCTCAACGATACCCTTAGCCCTAAATCAACGCAGTTCCGAATGCCCTGTAAAGCAGCCTTATATGCGCCCTTTTTACCGCGGAATCGGTCGTTTTTGGTACCGATGCCGTCAAGACTGATACCCACCTCGGCGAATCTGGCATTCTTTATTTCATTCGCTACTTTCTCGGAGATAAGAGTGCCGTTTGTAGACAGGGCAGTCCTCAAGCCCTGTTCCTTGGCGAATTGTGCCAGCTCGAAGATATCATCTCTGAGCAAAGGCTCACCCCCGGAAAATAGAATCACAGGCACACCGAAATCTGCCAGGTCGCTGATGAAGAATTTTGCCTGTTCGGTGGTTAAAACTTCATCGGGGTCTTGCTCGCCGGCGCTACTGTAGCAATGGACACAATGGAGATTGCATTTTCGGGTGCAGTTCCAGACTATGATAGGTGGTTGTCTACCATCGGCTTTATGTCCATTGCCATAGCGAAGGCTGTCACCCGGTCCTGTGGAATCGCATAGCAGCCTTGAAATCGAAATCATGCCACGGTTATTATACTTCCAAGACCCGCCTTTCGGCTATTTTTATTTCTACCAGCCTGTTCCGCGCCGTTAAATGACACATCCTGAGGAGCGTGACAGCTTTCATTCTGACCCTGAACGAAGTGAAGGGGAAGGGTCTCAAGACAAGAGATGAGATTCTTCGGTCGCGGAGTTTGTACTGAGCTGCGTTAGATTCTTCGTTGCACTCAGAATGACACAAAAAGCGAAGTGTTCCCTTAGGATGACGAATATTTTTTGGAGAAAAGAGGGATTTCTCTGAATGCATGTAGCCGCGAGGCTAAAGCTTAGCGATTTGAGGGATTGTGACGGCTGTCATCCTGAGCGAAGCGAAGGATCTCAGATAAACATGTAGGGACAGGGCTTTAGCCTTGTCCGAGGCTCAATTCAATCTATTTCTAATTTTGAATCTTGAAATTAGAAATTATTTGAGATTTGGAGCTTGGGATTTGGTATTTCTTCTACC
>CAZUEB010000007.1:14598-22473 GCA_964619115.1 uncultured Dehalococcoidales bacterium | reverse complement strand
CAATTTTACCGTCGTTGACAGCCTTAATTGCCGCCTCAGCCAGTGGTGCCACTTTTACAAACCACTGCTTGCTAACTTCAGGCTCCACCATAGTCTGACAACGACCACAGTGCCCCACGGAATGATGATGCTGCTCAATTTTCTCCAGCAGTCCAGCCTTTTCAAAATCAGCCAATACCTTCTGCCGACAGACAAAACGGTCAAGCCCGGCATAAGGACCAGCTTGCTCGTTCATGGTGGCATCAGGATTCAATATCTTTACTATCGGCAAATGCTGCCGCTCCGACATTTCAAAGTCCACCGGGTCGTGACCGGGTGTAATCTTAACCGCACCGGTGCCGAACGCGGGGTCGACAGCGCTATCAGCTATAATAGTAATCACCCTGCCGATAACTGGAAGGACAACCTTTTTGCCCACCATGGTCTTGAAGCGCGCATCATCGGGATTCACCGCCACGGCAGTATCGCCCAGATAGGTCTCCGGTCGGGTAGTAGCCACAGTGACATAGCCATCGCCATCAGCCATGGGATAACGGAGATAATATAGATTGCCGGTTATGTCTTTATGCTGGACTTCCAAATCAGAAAGGGCGGTCTGGCAACGTGGGCACCAGTTTACAATCCGCTCACCTCGATAAATCAAGCCTTTATCATATAGTCGGACGAAGGCAGTCCGCACCGCCCGGCTGGGACCATCATCAAGGGTAAATCGCTCGCGTGTCCAGTCGCAGGAAGCCCCTAATCGCTGATGCTGATGTGTGATTGATTGCCGCGACTTCTTCACCCATTCCCAGACACGCTCGATAAACTTCTCCCTGCCTAATTTATGACGGTCAAGTCCCTGCTCAGCCAGCTTCTGCTCCACTATAACCTGCGTGGCGATGCCAGCGTGGTCGACTCCAGGCAGCCACAGCGCAGGCTCGCCTTTCATCCGGTGCCACCGAATCATGATGTCTTCCAGGGTAGCCGTCAGCGCATGCCCCAGATGAAGCTCACCGGTGACATTGGGCGGTGGCATAATGATGACGAAAGGTTTCTTTTTGCGGTCTATCTTCGGAGTAAAGTAGCCAAACTCCATCCAGAAGCTATACCACTTCTGCTCAACTTCACCTGGCTCATAAGCCTTTGGAATCTCAAACATATGTTAATATTTCTCCCACGTTTTAACCTGGACGAACGACTATTAGATAGTCATTCTCTGTCATTCTGAGGGAGCGGAGCGACCGAAGAATCTATCCAGACTCTTCGCTCTGCTCAGAGTGACAATATATTGTTAAAATGCGACCCCTCAGGGTCGCCCACCACATCACTTCCAAAACTATTAGTTACAACTATTTCTTGCCCAAAAACTGGGCTACCCTATCCAGAATCCTGTCCGCCACTTCCCGCTTGGGCAATAGGTGTAATTTCTCGACTTTACCCTTACGGTCAATTATTACCACCTGGTTGGTATCAGCACCGATGCCGCTATCTTTAGCCGTGATGTCATTGGCAATGATAAGGTCAAGTCGCTTCCTTTCAAGCTTGCCTCTGGCATTAGCTACCAGATTTTCACTTTCGGCAGCAAAGCCAACGCGGAGGAATTTCCCTTTAACCTCAACCAGGATATCTGGTGTCCTCTCCAGTTCCAGCGTCAAGCCAGAAGCTCTCTCCCGCTTAATCTTGCTCTTAGAGACCTTCCTGGGGCGGTAATCAGCCACTGCCGCTGCCATTATCAAAGCGTCAGCTTTAGCTACAGCCTTCTTCACCGCACCATACATCTCCTGAGCCGTATCAACATTCATTACGTCCATGCCAGCAGGTTTTGGAAGAGCACTGGGCGCACTAACCAGCACTACCTGAGCGCCTCGGTCTCTGGCGGCTTCAGCCAGTGCATAACCCATCTTGCCGGAAGAGCGATTAGTCAGGCAGCGAACCGGGTCGACAGGTTCCTGGGTGCCGCCGGCGGTGACCACAATTCGTCTGCCAGCCAGGTCACGACTTCTATCCAGAACCTGGCGGATAGCACCTAAAATCTCGTTTATATCGACAAGGCGTCCCAGACCTGTTCCACCCGAGGCTAGCCGACCGTAATCAGGGCCGACGATGGTGAAACCACGAGCCTTAAGTTTAGCCAGATTATCCTGAGTTACCTGATTCTCATACATGCCGGCATGCATCGCTGGAGCCACGATAACAGGTGCCTTTGTCGCCAGCACAGTACAGCAGAGCATGCCATCGGCGATGCCGGCAGCTATCCTGGCAATAATGTCTGCTGTAGCTGGAGCTATAACCACCACATCAGCGGCTTGGGCTAAAGCTACATGCTCCACGCTGTATTCAGAAGCCAAATCGAACATCTTGGTAACCACAGGCCTGCCGGTAATATTACGGAAAGTCAGCGGTGTTACAAACTCGGTAGCGGCTGCGGTCATAATCACCTCAACTCTAACCCCTGCTTGCGTCAACTGGCTGGCCAGTTCGGCGGCTTTATAAGCAGCGATACTGCCGGTTACCCCCAATACTACAGTCTTACCGTTCAGTCCCATATCCCTAATCCTTTTCTTTGTTCATCTCGTAGATTAAACGCAGACCTATAAGCGTCAGGTCAGGATTTACCTCCTCGATTGCCGATGTTTCCCGAGCCAGAAGCTCAGCATAGCCACCGGTAGCCACCACCTTAGCTTTACCTCCCAGTTCTTGTTGAATCCTGGTTACAATACCTTCAATCAGACCGGCATAACCAAAGACTATGCCGGATTGCATAGCCGCCACCGTATTCCTGCCGACAGCCCGTTTGGGATGAGTCAATTCCACACGGGGCAGCACGGCAGTTCGAGAAAACAGAGCTTCCGTGGCAATAGCAATTCCCGGAGCAATGGCACCACCAAGATAATCTCCTTCCTCAGATACAGCATCAAAAGTGGTGGCAGTGCCCAGGTCAATTACAATCACCGCGCCACCGTATAGCTGATGAGCGGCTACCGCATTCACTATTCGGTCAGTGCCAACCTCCCTTGGATTATCCATAGAGATTTTTACCCCTGTCTTGACGCCCGCTTCTATCACTAAAGGAGAAACCTTTAGGTAGCGTCGGCACATCTCCTCGAAAACTCCTACCAGCGGAGGAACAACACTGCACAATATCGCATCAGTAATTTTCGAGGCAGAAATACCCTGGCGCTCGAAAAGATTCAGCATCAAGCTGGCATACTCATCCGCCATGCGATGAACACCAGTAGCCACCCTCCAGGTAGCCTTCAACTTACTACCATCAAAGACGCCAATAGTTATGTTTGTATTGCCAACATCAACCGCCAATAACATTACACTCGCCAAACCTTAAGATGTTTCTAACTGTTTAAGTCTCATTATTATTTTAGGTAAGGCTGGTAAAAGGTCACCAGCCATCATCCCGGCATCACCCATCTCCCGCCTTACTATTTCCCCCGCCTGACCATGAAGATAGACACCGCAAGCCGCAGCATCAAAGAGGGACAGGCCTTGAGCCACCAATCCGGCAATTACCCCGCTAAGCACATCGCCAGTTCCCGCAGAGGCTAACCCCGAGTTAGCTATCTGACTGATTCTAGCGCGACCATCAGATGCTGCCACAACAGTATACGCACCCTTAAGCACAACCACTTTTCGCCACTCCATAGCCGCTTTCCGGGCAACCTCAAGACGCTGCCCCTGCACCTCATCCACCGAAACTCCAGTCATTCGTGCCATCTCACCCGGATGTGGCGTAAGTATAGCATCCTGACTCAGCTTCTGCCACCAATCTGGTATCTGGGCTAGCGCATTCAAGGCATCAGCATCAATAACCAGGGCTGGAGAGGAACCTGGCAACAGACCAAACAGAACAGACTTTACGAATCCTGCAACCTGAGCCTTTTGTCCCAGTCCGCAACCCATAAGCAAGACTTCGTATCCGGGCAACCACTGTCTTAGCACAGATGCGGCTTTAGACGCAATTATGCCGGCTTCAGCCTCCGGCAAGGGAGCGTAAGTTACCTCGGTCATTCTCGCTGCCAGAATTGGCTGCAAGCTCGAGGCGGTAGACAATGTTACCAGACCAGCCCCCACCCTAGCTGCTCCCATGCAGGCAAGATAAGCAGCTCCGATATAGTTGATTGAGCCAGCAACCACCAGTACTTTGCCGAAGCTCCCTTTATTCGCGCTAAGAGGGCGCTTGGGCAACACCGATTTAACCCAATCCTCGGTTATTAGCTCGGTCAGTATATTCTCTGCAAGACTCGGTGGTATGCCAATGTCAGCTATAATAACTTTACCAGCTCTTTCAGCACCGGGGAAGTTAAATAATCCAGGCTTGGGATAACCAAGGGTAACAGTAACATCAGCATAGGGACAGCTTGGGTCGACAGTCCCGGTATCAGAATCAAGTCCCGAGGGTACATCCACAGCGATAAGCAAAAGCTCTGGATTTTCCTGTCTAGCCTTCATCACCCTGGTCAGCACTTCCTTAAAAACACCATCGACAGCCCGGCTCCTGCCCGTACCGAAGACAGCGTCCATTACCACTTCTGAAGAACCTAAAAGGCCATCCAGCCTGGCTAAATCACCATCTTGATCAGCTTGAACGATAGTTATGCCTCGCTCCTTAGCTAGCTTCAGATTCTTGTCATCTGCTGAACGCTGCTTGCACAGGTAGAGACTGACCTCAGCCCCCCAATCATCAAGATAACGGCCTGCCACAAGGCCATCTCCTCCATTATTCCCTGTACCAACTATGACCAGGATACGCTTGCCGACAACACTATCGAGAAGCTTCTTTGTCTCCTCGGCTACAGCCCGCCCGGCATTCTCCATCAATTTCTCGGTGGGCAAACCGATATTGGCAGCGCTGCGGTCTATCTGACGCATCTGCTCCGCAGTGACGACTTTCATAATCAGAACACACCTTCCACTATTATTCAACAATCTAACTAACTTATCATTCTGAGGAAGCGAAGCGACCGAAGAATCTAGAGACCCTTCGCTATCGCTCAGGGTGACAGCTTAAGACTTGCCGTTCATTGATTTTGCGTCGCGAATCTCTCCAGCTCCTGGCTCATCGCCTGCCAATGAGTCCCCCTCCAATAGATACGATGGCAGGACGGACACTCCATATACAGGCTTTGTGTTTTAAAAACATGAGGTGGGACTAAATCTCGCACTGCCTCCCTATCTCTCTCCACCAGGTTTTGATTACATTCGAGGCAAATAGAAAAGGGCCTAAAATGATAGTCTAAGTTCAAAGCTTTAACAATCTGGCGCAATTGCTCCGTGGAGTCATCACCCTCAATGAGAACAGCTTTAAGCCTGCCGCTGGTAACCAGCCGCCGTCTCATAATTTGCGTGTCTTTAGTCAAGATTATCCTGTCCTGAGCCAGGGCTAATTTGACCATCCTGCCATCATCCTCCTCAGCAAAAAACGAGGCATCGTAGCCCATTATCCTCAACCACTTTGCCAGTTTCCCAACATTATTATCAACTATAAACTTAATCTCCACAACCTATCTCACCCAGCCGCTAAACGACCCTCAGTGGATTAAAATCAACCCCGTAGTCATAGGCATCGATGTCTTCTTTCCGCTTCAAATAACCTACGACTACATAAGTTAATGGAGTGGCTACAGTCTCATATACAGTTTTCACCAGCCAATGGCTCAAAATCATAATGCCCAGCACAGAAAGAGGCAGCACCCCCAGAAAAGCAATGGTTAGAACGACCACAGTATCAACACCCTGTCCTACCAAAGTGGAACCGATGGTCCTCGTCCACAACCAGCGACCTTTGGTGATTATCTTCATCTTAGCCAGGACAAAAGAATTTGTAAATTCACCAGCGAGATAAGCTACAAAAGAAGCTAACAGGAAACGAGGGGTGCTACCCAAAATGCTCTCATAAGAGCTCTGCGCCTCGAAAACCGGCGCCGGAGGCAATATCTTACCTACCCAGATAGCCAGCACCGCAACCGCATTGCACAAAAAGCCAAGCCAGATTACACGCCGTGCCTGCTGGTAGCCATAGACTTCAGTAAGAACATCGCCGATTATATAGCTCAGAGGGAAAATTACTATTGCTGCCGGTAGAATTATGCCGCCGATGCTTATCTGCTTAGCGATTATAATATTAGCCGTTATTAGACAGGTGACAAAGAGTGCCACTACTACTACAAATCTATGAGAAAAGGTCATCGCAAAAGCCCTTGCACCCAAGTCGGCTAAATCCAATGCCTGCGACGGAAGAACCAGAGCATAGCTGCAGCAATGCCAAACATGACGGCTATTAACACCGCCAGGGTCAAGTAATCTTTCCCGGCTCCACCCTCATGTCCACCCGGTAGGTATACATTCATGCCGTAAATACTGGCAAGCAGAGTAGCCGGCGCCATGATTGCCATGACAATAGTCAGCACCCGCATTACCTCTTGAATCCGATGCGAGGTCAGCCAGTTACTGGTGTCTGCCAATCCATCGATTACTTCCTTGCAATCTTCCAGCCCATCCCAGATTTTTCGGATATGGTCAGCAATGTCGCCAAAATAGATGTCCTGGTCTTCTTTTAAGAAAGGATACTCCTCTCGCTCCATTGCTTCAACCACACTGATTTGAGGGTGAATAACGCGACGGAAAGAGATAAGATCTCGCCGGATCATCATGATTTCATGTACTGTCTCCGGAACCGGCCTGGCAAAAATTAGGTCCTCCAACTTCTCAGCATTGACTACAATTTTGTCCAGGATCGGGAAACAATAATTAACTAATCTGTCCAGTATATGGTAGAGGAGAAAGCCCGAACTGCGACTCATATAGGCACTACATATACCCTCGTCAACATGGCATTCGTTGAAAAATTTAGCCAACGGCTTCAAATCACCCGATTTATGGACAGTGACTATATAAGTCTCACCGATGAATATATCCACCTCACTGGGTGTAGTAACCCGATTCCCCTTGTTATACACGGGGAAATGAAGCACCATAAACAGGTGGTCGGGATACTCATCTATTTTGGGACGTTGAACCCGGCTCAAAACGTCGTCTAAATTGAGGATATGAAAGTTGAAGTTCTGAGCTAAATACTCCACATCCTTTTTAGTCGGCTTCTCAATGTAAACCCAGGTGAGCTTACCGCAATTAATCAAGTTCACATTTGAGGTCTTCTCTTCATTAGACAAAAGCATGGACATGACAATCACCAGAAAATAATAATCTTGCCCTATTTTACCACAATTTAAGGGCAACGAAGAGGAATAAACCAGGAAAATGCTTATGTGACTATAGACATTAAGTCAAAAACGGCACCTAACGAGTCCACCCTGCCTCGCAGGAGAACGTTTTAGATTGCGGCGATTCTAGCTCAATAGACTCGCTCGTCGACTATTAGCTTATGCCATTCGGGAATTACCCCTTTGGCTACGAATTCAACCTGGTCAACCTTGATCCTTAACGCCTCGCTCACCACCTGGTTTAACTCGCTTGCCAGTTGTTCCTTATCTATTCCCTCTTCGGTCTTGAGCTCAACTTTGAGTGTCAAGTCGTCCCGAGTACCCGGTCTGGTCACCACCGCCTGATATTGAGCAACCTGCGGGAATTTAGCCATGGCTGGCTCAAGCTGCCGTGGGTGAATAAACATACCTCTGGTCCTGACGGCATCTCCTACTCTACCCAAAAGGCGTGTTATTCGAGGGGAAGTCCTGCCACAAGTACAGGGTTCATCAATCCAACTAGCAATGTCTCCGGTGCCAAAGCGTATCAACGGATATGTCTCATCAATAGGGGTAACAACTATTTCGCCCACTTCACCAGACTCAACCGGTTTACCAGTCTCGTAACTAATCATCTCCAGTATTACACCCTCGGCAATATGCATGCCACTCTTGGCAT
>CAZUEB010000007.1:0-14498 GCA_964619115.1 uncultured Dehalococcoidales bacterium | reverse complement strand
CCACCGAGTGGCGGGTTGGCTTTGTATAAATCCACCAGGGCATCCTTCCTCAGCAAAGGCAAATTCTCCAGATCCTTAATGCCTGACACATTTGATGGCGAAATGCCTGCTTCATCAAATCTGGCTTTGGTTGAAGGCGCCTTCTCATAAGCATGAGCAACCAGCCATTCTAACTGTTCATCTAGAAGCTTTCTCCTCTCCTCATTTGACATCTTCTCCATCATCTCGAATTGAGGTAAAGGTTTTTTGGTTCCCATTTTTCACCCCCTGATTTAATACGTGCTGTCCTAGATTAAGGTAGTTAACAAAAGGCGCAACAGCGCTAATATTTCCTCTTATCAACAATTCGTTTGGCACCCTCTGGAATAGTGCCCTTCGAAACAACTTCCATGCGGTCAAACCTTACCTTACACATATCCCTGAAGGCCTTGTCCACAGCAGCCTGCAGTTTCTCCCTATCGACAACGCCTTTGACAGAAAACTCCCAGCGCTCGGTACCAAGTGCACTAACAACATCCCTCGCCTTTTCCTTCCCACCAGCACTCTCAGCAAGCTCAACATTAAGAACCATATCATCTCTATCTCCGGGGCGAGTGACCACCAGCTGATATGTCCGAATCTCGGGGAACTTGGAAATTGCTTCATCAGTCTGTTTGGGATGAACAAACATACCCCTAACCCTGACAGCATCGCCAGACCTTCCCAGAATTTTCGGCAATCTGAACGTTGTCCTCCCGCAGGCACAGAGATCATCATCAAACATCGATAAATCACCAGTGCCAAACCTAATAAGAGGATATACCTCATCGAATGGAGTAACTACTATCTCACCCTCCTGACCAGGGCCAAGCTGCTCCCCTGTCTTCGGGTCCACTATCTCCACTATGGCATCAGTGGTAATATGCATGCCAGCTTGTTTCTCACATCCTGTAGCTATTGTCCCCACATCAGCCGTAGCATAAGTGTCACCACCCAAACAGAAGATACCGTACTTCTCCTGGAACAACTTACGCAACGGCTCACCACCCATTTCTCCACCAACCACAGCAAACTTCAAATTAAAGTCCTTCTTGAAGTCGTAACCCATCTCCTCAGCCTTATCTATGACTGTTTTTAAAAAGCTGGGAGTGCCGCAAAAACCGTGTGCTTTGAGGTCGTACATAACCTTTACCTGGAGCTCGGTGTTTCCCGTACCCATAGGAACAACGGTAAAGCTCATGCTCCTGAGCAGCTGGTCAACTCCCAGACCAGCGGGCGTTATATGATATGACCAGGTATTTATTACTATCTGCCCCTTGCCGAAATCTGGCCCCATACCACCACCCCCAAAACCCCTCTTTCGTTGCGGGTCATAGATAGGACCTGGCGATTGATATATCCTCTCCAAGCTGTCCATGGGCACAGCAAGATAGCCGCCGAAGGGAGGGTCCGACTTTTGTAAAGCAATCAGGTCATCCTTCCGTAGCATCGGAATCTTCTCTAAATCTCTAGCGGTACGAATGTCATCGGGCTTAATTTTAGCCTTGTCAAATCGCTTCTTTACTGCCGGTGCTCTTTCGTAGGCATAAGCGATTATCTCCCTCATTCTTTCCTCTAAATGCTTCTGCCTCTCTTTCGGAGACATCCTCTCTAACTCCTGTGGCTTAGGTCTTGATTTTTGCGTTTCCATTTCTCTCTCCTTTTCAGAGCTAACCAAACATAATTATGCCTGAATAATCGAATCTACGCAAGATTAAGTAATAGCAATATACACTCATCTTAAGTTTAATGCATCATCCACTCAATACGATTTGCTTGTGAACTTGATATACCTAGAGCAAAAAGGGTATATTCTTAATAACCTGGAGGTAACGAAAGGTAACGTAATCGAATGACTAAATTAGGTATTGGCAAAATCAGAGGTTTGCAGCAGATTTCAACCCCTGAAGGAATCTTCATAATATGCGCCATGGACCATAGAGGCTCCCTCAAGACTATGATTGAAAAGGAGCAGCTTGATGATTATGCTGATTATCAGGAAATTGTTGAACACAAGCTTGAATTATGCGCCGCTTTAGCCCCCTACGCCAGTGCCGTATTGCTAGACCCTAACTACGGCGCCGCCCAGTGCATCGCCGGAGGAGTACTTCCCGGGCACACTGGCTTGCTGGTCAGCATCGAAGCTACTGGCTACGAAAGCAACCCCAAAGGACGATTAACCACCCTGCTCGACGGCTGGAGCGTGGAAAAAATCAAACGCATGGGCGCCTCAGCAGTCAAAATCCTTGTCTACTACCGGCCTGATTTGACTCAGATTGCTGATAGGCAGTTGAAAACAATACGGTCGGTTGCAGAAAAATGTCTGGAGTGCGACATTCCTTTTCTAGTTGAACCCAAAACTTACCTTACAAAGGGTGAGGATTCAGGAACATCGCAGTTTGCCGTTCGGAAGCCGGGGTTGGTAATCGAAAGCGCCCGTCAGATTACATCTTTACCAATCGACGTACTGAAAGCAGAGTTTCCCGCCGACACAAAACATGAAACAGACAGGACAAAACTTCACCAACTCTGCCGACAGTTGGACGAGGCTTCACAGGTACCCTGGGTTATCTTAAGCGCCGGCGTAGACTACGAAACATTCCGTAAGGAAGTGGAGATTGCCTGCCAGGCAGGCGCTTCTGGATTCCTTGGCGGCCGGGCTATCTGGCAGGAAGCCATACGTTTCACAGAGAAGAGTGACCGGGTAAAATTCTTGTCAACAACTGTGGCTGACAGATTAAAAGAGCTGGCTGAGATAGCCACAAAATATGCAGTCCCGTGGTACCACAAATATGGCATTAAAGCTCACGAGATAACTGCCGTCCAGGAAAACTGGTACGCGAATTACTGAGATAAGTACGATGTCTCTTGATGCCAAACTTACCCCATACCGCAGGACAAAAATAGTCTGCACTATCGGACCGAGTACAAGCTCATCTCCTGTTATAGAAGAGTTGCTCCATACAGGTATGGATATTGCCAGAATCAACTTTTCCCACGGCACTCACAAGGAGCACGCCAGCTACATAAAAACATTAAGGCAAACAGCTAAAAAAGCTGGCCTCCCACTAGCCATAATGCAAGACCTCCCCGGACCAAAAAATAGAACCGGCAAACTTAAGAGTGGCAGCATCGAACTTGAAGAAAACGCCGATTTTACCCTGACCACCAGAGAAATTCTAGGAGATAAAAAAAGGGTATCCGTAGGCTTGCCCTACCTGCCAAGCATCGCCAAGCCCGGGGGAATGATATTCCTGGCTGATGGCGCTATAGAGCTAAGAGTAACAGATATCAGCGACACCGATGTAACCTGCCGGGTAATAACTGGAGGCATTCTTGGTGAGGATAAAGGTATCAATTTGCCAGGCGTAAGCTGGGACACCCCCACAATCACCGAAGAGGACTGGAATCATCTCCTCTTTGGACTGAAACATGATGTAGACTTTGTGGCCTTATCTTTTACCAGAGAAGCTAAAGATATTCTCATGGTAAGAAAATTCCTCCAAAAAAATAAAAAATCCCCGGCGATCATCGCCAAAATCGAGAGGCGAGAAGCGCTGGATAACCTTGACGAAATACTAGCCGCCGCTGATGGTGCTATGGTCGCCCGTGGTGACCTCGGTATCGAGATTCCAATACAAAAGGTGCCCATAGCTCAAAGGGAAATCATCCAGAAGTGCAACCACCTGGGAAAACCGGTTATCGTAGCTACTCAAATGCTGGAGTCGATGGTTAATGCACCACGTCCTACCCGCGCTGAGGTCTCTGATGTGGCCAATGCTATCTTCAATGGTACCGACGCCATAATGTTATCAGAAGAAACCGCTATCGGTAGCTATCCTGTAGAAGCTGTATCCATGATGGTACAGACCGCCCTGGAAGCAGAGGCTACCTTACCCTACGAAGAAATCCTGACCAATAGGGGCAAAGACCTCCAACCTGAAACAGACGATGCCATAAGCTACGCCGCCTGTCATACTGCCCATCAACTGGGAGCCGCTGCTATAATCGCTTTCACCTCATCAGGAAGCACAGCACGACGCGTAGCCAAGTATCGCCCCAGGGTACCGATTATAGCTATTACTCCCAGTCAGGCAACACAGAGACAGCTGTCACTATCCTGGGGAGTACGTGCCTTTCAAATTTCCGAACCTTCAAAAATAGCTGTATTATTTACCAGAGGGGCTAGAGTAGCCAAGCGAACTGGATTAGCTCAGGAGGGTGAACTGGTTGTTATTACCGGAGGTGTACCTATCGGCGTCCCCGGCAGCACCAACCTGCTGAAAGTGGAAAGAGTTAAATGATTGCAACAGTTACTTTGAATCCGAGCCTGGACAGAACAGTTAATGTTGAGGAATTGGTGATAGATGAAGCCAATCGTTGGACTAGCTTGCGCCAGGACCCCGGTGGCAAAGGAATCAACGTCTCCCGTGTCGTCCACGAGCTAGGTGGCGAGACAATTGCTTACGGCTTCATAGGCGGCATTGACGGCGAAACACTAAAGCATCTTCTTCGGCAACAGGGGGTTCCCTTTGACTTCACTCCAATTGAGGGAGAAATAAGGAGCAACTTCATCATAACTGATTTAAAAACTCGCCGCCAGACCAGAATTGACGCTCCGGGACCACACATCCTCGGGCGTGAATTGAGAAAATTAATACAACAAATAACACGTATCAAGCCGAAACCTGGTTTTCTTGTCTTCGCTGGCAGTGTACCCCCGGGAGTGCCTGCTGACATCTACCGGCAACTGATAGAGAAGGTTAAAAATAGCGGCATAAAAACCATACTTGATTCGGATAATCAATGGCTAAAAGAAGGAATAGTGGCTAAACCGAATATCATTAAACCAAACGTTCACGAAGCCGAGGAGCTGCTCGGAACACATCTTAAAGATGAGGCAGCGATTATTGAGGCGGTGAAGACTCTGGCTAACCAGGGCATTGATGTTGCAATAATCTCCAGAGGCAGGGATGGGCTTATCGCAGCCAGTGAGGGGAAAATACTAAAGGTCACACCACCTCAAGTAGAGGTTAGCAGCACCGTAGGTGCCGGCGACTCAACTATAGCTGGACTGGTATTAAAACTAAACCAGGGACATAAAATAGATGAAGCCTGTCGCTGGGCGGTGGCAGCAGGAACAGCAGCCACATTGACTCCGGGCACTGAACTCTGTCGCCGAGAAGACGTAGAAAGGCTTCTGCCTCAAGTCAAAGTCGAAAGGCTTTCATAATCCGGAAGTTTTATCAGACCCCGCTCTAAAACAACAAACAAAAAACTGCCAGCAGAAAGGTTTTCCATCCAATCAATCTGTCAGATGGACATTCAACTGTAGCAGGCTAGCCACAGAGTTCTGGTGGTCTGCCTTTTGTTTTCTATCTAGATAGAATGCATGGATGCCTATTTCGCCTGGGGCGACAAAATCAAATTGCCAGTTATCGCCAACATGAACTACCTGCCCGGGTTTAACCTCCATCTCCTGGCACAGTTTAAGATAAAACTCGGGTGTCTTCAGTTGCCTGTAATCCGTGAGCGAGGAAAAAACCCTGGTAAAGTAAGGCTCAATGCCCTGAAGGAGATGGCGCAGAAAATCTCGCGTTGAGCCCGAAGCTACAACTAGCTTATATTTTCCGCTTAAAGACGCCAGCACTTCGCTGACTTCCTGATAGTAGCACACTTTACTATTGCACTTCTCCATCACTTGCTCTGGTGTGCCCAAATCGAGCTTTTCGAACCAATATCGAATGTCGTACCACTCCAGCCTCTGGTCACCCACCTTGCGGTACTCCTCTTCGATGAGCTTCCTCGCTAACTCTAAATCAATACCGTGCTTTTCAGCATAGCGTCCAGGAACGGCTTCAAACCAGACAGCATAGCTAAAATCTGGCGTCACCAGTGTACCTTCAGCATCGAAAGAAACTACCTTGATTTCGGCAGGGTTAACCATTCGAATTATTCATCATGAAATTGGAGCTAGATAATCCAACTCAATTACTTCCCAACATATTAGCATTTCCATAAATTCGAAGTCCATTATTGGAAATTTCATCCGATAAAGTTTAAAATTAAACACAAGCAAATACCATGAACTTAAATTATGGCATCGACACGAAGAAATTAGCCGACTATTCCTTTGAGCTAGGTCCCATCAGACCGCCCAGTGAAGCCTATTCACTACTGATAAGAGCAACCAGGAACTGTCCCTGGAACCGATGCCAATTCTGTCCGGTTTATAAGGGTCAGAAGTTCGAACTCAGGCAAACCGAAGGTATAATCAGGGATATAGAGACAGCCAAAGCTATCGCCCACGAGATAAAAGAACTCGCCTGGAGAATGGGTTACGGCGGTCGGCTCAGGGATTTAGCTGCAACAATCTACAACAGCCACCAGCACAATGCCAGTATCTGCAACGTGGCTCTATGGCTGTGGGCAGGTGGCAATTCCGCATTTCTTCAAGACGCCAACACGCTTATAATGAGGACACCTGATCTGGTCAGAGTAGTTTCTTTTCTGAAACAAACTTTTCCAGAACTCAACAGGATAACCTCGTATGCCCGTTCAAAGACTGCCGCCAAGAAGTCCCTGGAAGAATTGAAGGAAATTAAAGATGCCGGGCTTTCCCGATTACACATCGGGATGGAAAGCGGCTCTACGCTTGTGCTCAGCTATATGGATAAAGGGGTTACAGCAGAGGAACACATCGCAGGTGGCAAAAACGTAAAAGAGGCTGGCATTTCATTATGTGAATATATTATGCCCGGACTCGGCGGCAGAAAAATGTCATCGGACCACGTCACCGGCACAGCCAGAGTTCTTAATGAAATCGACCCTGATTACATCAGATTACGCACCCTTCATGTCCGTGAGAATATGCCCTTGTGGTCAAAAGTAGAAGCCTGCGATTTCGAACTGCAAGTAGAAGACGAGGTGGTTGAAGAAATCGGCAAACTCATTGAAAAGCTCGAGGTAAACAGCGAGTTTAAGAGCGACCATATATTGAATCTCCTGCCCGAATTAGAAGGTAAATTCCCAGAGGCAAAATCAGCCTGTCTGGCTACAATAAACAGATATCTAACACTACCACCCCCGGAAAAACTCAATTTCAGGCTGGGAAGAAGGGCCGGCTATTATGAGAAACTGGACGACCTTTACGATACGCATAAATATCAAAAGGTCGAAGAAGCCATCAAGCGTATTACCTCAGAAGCCCCGGACAGCATTGATGAGGTAATTCTTCAGATAAAGGGAAGCTTCATTTAGGAGCGTTTGCCTTATGTCAAATAAAGGCTTCCTTAATCTCAATCGTTTTAAATCAGGCAAGGCAATAAAGCAACAGGCAAAACAGAAAGCAAACCACAGTCGAAATGAGCAAATAGAATCCAGGAAGGGCGGTAAATGAAAAAGCTAACAACCTTTTTAGTCTTATCACTGATACTGATTATGTTGAGTGGAGGCTGTGTCAAGAGCGAGGTTAAACAGACTGCAGACATCTTTGTAGAAGGAAGCTCAGGTGGAGATGCTGAGACATTGAACTGGATTCTAGCCGCTGACGCTACCTCCTTCAGCTACTCGGGGCAAACTCTGGACTCGCTGGCAACTTACGATAACCAGTTCAACATCCAGCTGCGTTGCCTGGCTAAGGATGTGGAAGTATCGCCAGATGGCTTGATTTATACCATAACCATCAGAGATGACCTCAAATGGAGCGACGGCTCGCCAGTGACTGCTGAGGACTATGTGTACACCTTGAATAATCTCATGTTCTCCGACTGGCTGAACTATACCTATAAGAGTGACTGGCAGGAAGAAGTGGATGGTAAGACTGTTTTCGTTATGCCAGAAGTAGTAGATGCCACTACTTTCACTGTTACCCGCCAGACGGTTAACCCGGAGTTCGTCTATACCATTTACGACCTTACACCTTATCCTAAGTATATAGCTACCAAATATGAAGGCGATGTTCAAGCCTTCACCCAGGCTGAGGAATTCAACAATTTGACCTACACCGGCAACCTGGGACCTTATCGTTTTAAGGAGTGGAACAGGAATGACAGGTTCGTAGTGGAGCGAAACCCTGAATATTATCTGGGGAAAGACGACGGAGCTCCATTTTTTGAACAATACATCATTAAGCTTTTTGGAACTTCAGCCACCAGGCAAGCGGCTTTGGAGGCTGGAGACGTAACTTACACCGGAATTGAGCCATCTGAAGTTAACAGGTTCAGAAGTTTGCCAAACGTTAAGGTATATACAGTTCCCACCAGAGGATACACACTGCTGGCTTATAATCAACGAGCTAATGGCTGGGAGGGGCTCAAGGACAAAGAGGTGAGACAAGCCGTCTCCATGGCTATAGACAAGCAGATGATTAGCCAGGCGATTCTCCTCGGTTTTGCTGAACCCGCTTTTGGCTTCATCCCACCACCTTCCCCATGGTACACGGATGAAGGCCTGGTCAAATACGGAGTGGGCCCCCTCTACGACAAGAAGAAGGCCGCTGAGATCCTTTACCAGAAAGGCTACGGCATTAAGAAAGATGATGGCACCATAAAGGTTACTAACAAGGAAGGTGGCCTTCTCCAATTAACTATTGCCGTAAGTACCGGAAGCAAACCGGCTGAAGACATGGCTTTTATGGTGCGTAAAGAGCTAGTGGAAATGGGAATAGAGGTCGAGATTAAGCTGATGCCCTGGGAAACACTCTTGAGACAATATGTCATGAATAAAGTGCCAACAACCGACCAGGAACCTAGATACAACAACGGCCCCGAGGCAGTTAGTCAAGAGTCGTGGGACTTATTACTCATAGGGTTTAATACGGATTTGCTACAACCATCTGGAAGCCATCTTTTCTTCGCCACCGAAGGTGGCCTCAATTTCATGGGTTGTTCTAGCCCGGAGGTGGACGCTTTGTTTAAGCGGGCCAAGTCAGAGGAGGCATTGGACGAAAATGTGCGACGACAAATCTATGCCGAGCTATCCCGAGCTCTGTCAGAAGAACAACCTGTGGATTTCCTGGTTTTCCACCGAGGCAATCTCGGTTTCCAGAAAAACGTCATGGGTATAGAGCCCGGTATAAACACAGGCTATAACTACCACCTGTGGTATTTTGAACCTGCGAAGTGAGGTGAATGCCTTTGTGCTTGGTTGTTTATGCAGTTTCTCTCGCTTTTTGTCATTCTGAGCGAGCGAAGCGACCGAAGAATCTAGAGGAGATTTTTTACTACGCTCAGAATGGCAAGGTTGGATAACTGAGCATCGTTTTCTCTGACAATCATGGGAAAAAGCTGGCTTAGAGATTACGTCATCAAAAGGCTCATCTATTCGGTAATCATCGCCTGGGGCATATTGACCATCACTTTTATTCTGGTCAGGGTTGGACCAACCTCACCGGCTGACAGATACTTAGCTAATATAGCTGCAGGTGGACATGACGTAACACAAGTAATAGCCACCATCGAGGCGCGGTACGGCCTGGACAAGCCTATCTACGAGCAGTATATAGACTATATGGGCAACCTGTTCCAGGGGAACTGGGGATGGTCTTTCAGCACCTCCATGCCGGTAATCGAGCTAATCAAGACCCACTGGATTTACTCCTTTCAACTCATACTATTAAGCAGCCTTTTTGCTGCTTTCCTCGGCATCTTAATCGGTATTTATTCAGCGGTTAAGCAATATACCAAGACAGATTATGCCTTTACCTTTCTCTCTTTTATCGGAATATCGATACCAAACTTCTGGCTCGGCGTCATGCTTATTCTGGTTTTCTCGGTACAACTGGGTATATTCAAGACCTACTACGACACCACTTTGCCCCTGTTCTCTATTGATAATCTAAAAGCGTTGGTGCTGCCCGTTATAACGTTGGGCACAGGAATGCTGGCTGGCTATGTCAGATATACCAGGTCGGCTATGCTGGACAACTTGAGAAAGGCATTCGTCACCACCGCGCGAGCCAAAGGGCTACCTGAGCGAGCCGTTATCGGCAAGCATGTCTTCAGAAATGCTTTGCTGCCTCTTGTCACCATAATCATGTTCGACTTAGGCAGCATCGTCTTCGGCGGGGCATATCTCACAGAAATTATCTTCGGCATCCCCGGATTAGGGCAGATATCCTTTAATGCTATATTTGCCAATGATTACCCTGTGGTGATAGCTGTGACCCTTATCGGGACATTTATGGTGCTCCTGGTAAATCTAATAACTGATATCACATACACTTATCTTGACCCGAGGATAAGATATGACTAAAAGACTGAAAGGTATAACCACGAAGACTGACCGACAGTTACATAGCAGCACACGACTGATTAAGTATTACTGGCAAAGGACAAAGAGAAACAAGCTGGCTGTATTCGGTCTGGCATTCTTAGCATTCCTGGTCCTATTGGCTATAATCGGTCCATTCTTTACCCTGGACCCTACGGCGGTTAACTTCGAAGAAAAAAACATACCACCTGTAGGCTTCACCACTGAGCAATCTTTCTATAACATTGAAACCGACGAATTTACCACCACAAAAGTCTCTGGAACATGGAAGCACCCGCTGGGCACTGATAGCAAAGGACGTGACATGCTGGCAATGATAGCCTCTGGAGCTAGAGTATCCCTACTGGTGGGACTAATTGCTACCGGAATAGCCATAATCCTGGGGACAATTATCGGTGTCCTGTCAGCCTACCTGGGTGGTTGGGTAGACAATGCCTTAATGAGATTTACTGATGTTATAATGACCTTCCCCTTCTTCCTGTTGCTGGTGCTCATAGTATTCATTTTTGGACCTAGCCTGGCTATAATAGTGCTGGCAATAGGACTGACCGGCTGGACAGGTACTGCCAGACTGCTCAGAAGCGAAGCCTTATCACTGAGGACAAGAGAATTCGTTACCGCTGCTAAAGCCATGGGCGCCAGCGACAACAGGGTAATTTTCCGTCACCTCATTCCCAACATCATCAGCCTTATAATAATCATAGCTACACTGGCTATCCCGGGGGTAATCTTAGCTGAAGCTGCTTTGAGTTTTATAGGGCTGGGCGACCCCACAGTGCCTAGCTGGGGAATAATCCTGGAAGCTGGGCAACATAGTCTGCGTACTGCCTGGTGGGTAGCTGTGGAACCAGGAATCATGCTTTTCCTGACAGTTCTTGCTTTTAATTTTTTGGGCGATGGACTCAGAGACGCCTTCGACCCCAAGAGCAACATATAGATGCCATGAACAATATCATTTTGAAGGTCAGCAATCTTAAGACATACTTTTTCACCAGTCGCGGCATAGTCAAGGCTGTAGATGGCGTTGACTTTGAACTCAGGCGCGGTGAATGCCTCTGCCTCGTCGGCGAATCCGGCTGCGGCAAGACAGTTACAGCACTATCGATTCTGCGCCTATTTGATAGCCCCCCGGGTAAGATAGTCGACGGTCAAATAAGCTATGACGGCTTGAATCTAACCAGATGCTCCTCAAAACAACTAAGGCAAATTAGAGGTAAAGATATCGCTATAGTCTTTCAAGAGGCGCAATCTGCACTGAATCCTGTATTGACTATAGGTGACCAGATAATCGAACAAATAAAGAATCATCTGCCATTGGATGACAGCAAGGCTAGATACAGAGCTATAACCTTGCTCAGCGAAATGGGCATACCATCAGCAGAAAGAGTGATGAGTTACTACCCACACCAGCTATCAGGTGGCATGAAACAAAGAGTATTAATAGCCATAAGTCTATCCTGCGACCCACAAATCCTCATCGCTGACGAACCAACCACTGCCGTAGATGTTACTATAAAGGCTCAAATTCTGGACATATTTCGCGAGTTAAAGGCAAGTAGACAGATGTCCACCATCTTCATAACACATGACCTGGCAGTAGTAGCTGAAATAGGAGACCGAGCCGTTGTCATGTACGGCGGAAAGGATGTCGAGACGGCATCAGTCTCTGAAATAATTGGCAACCCGAAGCATCCCTACACTTCCGGCTTAATCGAATGCCTGCCTGACGCCTCCAACTCCGCAGGCAGGCTGGTATCGATTCCCGGGACAACACCCAATCCTACCGAGATGCCGCAAGGTTGTGCTTTCCATCCCAGATGTCCCAGGGCAATGAAAATCTGTAGCCAAAAAGAGCCGCCGGAAACAACGATTTCAAAGGAGCACAAGGTAAGCTGCCATTTATACCCATGCTGAATCACAAGTTATTACAAATAAAAAACCTCAAAAAGTACTATCCGGTGACCGCCGGATTCTTCTCACGTCATATCGGAGATATAAAAGCCGTGGATGGGGTGACCTTCGATATAAGCGAAAGAGAAATTATAGGTTTAGTTGGCGAATCAGGATGCGGCAAATCAACACTGGGCAGAACAATCCCCAGGCTGGAGGAACCAACCAGCGGAGAAATTCTATACAAAGGAACCGATGTTGCCAGGCTGGACAACAAGGAAATCAGGGAATTAAGAAGGGAAATTCAAATAATATTCCAGGACCCTGATGCTTCTCTCGACCCGAGAATGACCGCCGGTGATTCCATATGCGAACCCCTGATTATCCATAAGATTGGCACCGAAAGGGAACGAATAGATAGGGTGGCTGAGTTAATGGAGCAAGTCGGGTTGGAAGCCGGGCAGGCTAATCTATATCCACATGAGTTCAGCGGCGGCCAGAAACAGCGTATTGGCATCGCTCGTGCCTTAGCCATGAACCCGAAGCTTATCATCGCTGACGAACCTGTGAGTGCACTTGATGTATCCATACAGGCTCAGATTCTGAATCTGATGATGGATATTCAGGAAGGGTTTGGCCTGGCTTATTTGCTCATCGCCCACGATTTGTCAGTGATAAGGCACATGGCGCACAGGGTAACCATAATGTATTTGGGGAAAATCGTGGAGCTGGCAAATAATAAGAACCTCTTCGAAAATCCTCTACATCCTTATACTGAAGCTCTACTTTCATCGGTACCCAGCTTTAAGCAAAAAGATAAAACCAGAATACTCTTGCATGGAGATGTGCCTTCTCCTCTCAACCCACCACCCGGCTGCCACTTCCACCCCAGATGTCACCGGGTAATACCAATCTGTAAACAAGAGGAACCCGAATTAGCTGAAATATCAGAGGGTCATTTCGTCGCCTGCCATTTATATAAGTCATATTAGGAAAGAGTGTCATTCTGAGGGAACAAAGAGAACGAAGAATCTCTATCCTCTGGGATTCTTCGCTTCGCTCAGAATGACCGATAAATTATGTGCACCTGCGACCCCCTTGGGTCACCTTGGGCAAGATCAAAGTCCAGAACCATAATTTTCCAAAGAGGTCACCCCTAACTCCTTAACCATATAGGCGCCATCTAATTCATAGCCCCATTCGGAACGGAAATATTCCCTGGCACCAACGCCACTGATGATAGCAATCCTGCGAGCTTGAAATTCATCACGGGCAATTCTCTCAGCTTCTTTGAGCAACCCCCCCCCAAGACCTCTATGCTGAGCCGCCTCAGCCAACTTCTCCCTCAGAGGAACCTCTGAACCAAAGACGTGTAGTTCCCTGACCATAGCCAAATCACCGATACCATCTGCATAAGAACCTACTCTCATCCGAAGCAGACCAAATAAGGTTTCATCCTCGTCTTCGAAAGAAAGAAACACTTCTTTTCCCCCTGATGCCCCATAATCCCGCCTCATCAAATTTGGTGCGCCGACTTTCCAGCCATCTCTCATACGATGCCCGTACTCACGACAGCGGATGCAGCTACACCGAACGCCAATCTCTTCCATCCGTTTCTTAATCGAACTCCTCAATGCTAAATCTTTACAGCCAGCCACGATGAATTTGCTGGGAATATCACGCATCACCCGTGGAATCCTGATATAGCCGGGAACATGAGTCTTGATGCTTATCATCAAATCTACCATCTCGTCCATATGATAAGGCTGATAGCGGTCATCTCTGTACCACTTCTCGAGCTCGGTGCCAGCAATAACCAGTGTCGGGTAAAGCTTTAGTCCGTCAGGTCTAAAATCCTCATTGGTGAAAAGCTCCTTAGACAACTCTAGGTCATGCTCCGAAGTTGAACCAGGCAGTCCTGGCATCCAGTGATAATAGACCTTGAAGCCGTAGTCCTTCAGTAACTTGGTAGCCCTCACTACCTCGGCCACATTATGCCCTCGCTTAACTACCCGGTATATGTCATCGTCCAGAGTCTGCACCCCTAGCTCAACCCGGGTGGTACCGAATTCCAGCATTCTCCTGACTTCCCCCTCCCGACACCAGTCAGGTCTGGTCTCAATGCATAGCCCCACACATCTGTGTTCAGCAGTCTCATTTATCTGCTTGGCTGCCTCCAAGTTTAGAGACTCAATGCCATTCAAGCCATCATAGCAATCCTTTATAAAATGGTATTGATACTCCTCAGGATAAGCCAGGAAAGTGCCCCCCATGATAATGAGCTCGACCTTATCAGCAGGATGCCCCATGTCCAAAAG
>CAZUEB010000006.1:20653-22686 GCA_964619115.1 uncultured Dehalococcoidales bacterium | reverse complement strand
TTATCGCCCACCGCTTTTCGAGAGCGGCACCATAAACCACTCGGACACCTCTCCGCGAGCATGGGAATTATATCATTCTTAATCATGGTGGCAAAAGATATGATGTTTTTATTGTCGCAATAGTCGTACCGTGTTATAATTCCCAACTTGTGAGCTAGCTGAGGAAATATGTGATGATAGATTGGGGTTTAGCCACACGAATCGCTGGTTTTGGTTTCCTGATAGTCTTTGCAGTTCTCGGCATTTTGTCTGTGACACTGTGGCTTGCAAGTCTGGTGCTTCGTAAAATCACCGGCAAGCGGGAAAGGGCAAAGTAAATAAAGAAATAGTTTAAAAAATAATGGAACTGCTCGAGACTGGTTTTAGCTCATTTTATTGGGGCCATTTAGGCATGTGGCTTATCGCCTTCGGCTTTATTTATCTGGGCATTGCCAAAAAGTATGAACCACTATTACTGATCCCAATAGGTTTTGGCATGCTGCTCGCCAACCTGCCGTTGGGTGGATTATTTGATTACATAGACGGAATACCTGAGGGATTGCTAGCAAAGATTTTCACCTATCTAATTGCTGGTGAAATAGTCCCATGTCTTATATTTCTCGGTTTAGGAGCTATGACCGACTTTGGCCCACTTATCGCAAATCCTAAGACCTTACTTCTGGGTGCCGCAGCACAATTCGGAGTTTATTTTGTCTTCTTTGTTGCGCTTTTCTTTGGCTTTAATATTCAGGAGGCTTGTTCCATCGGTATTATTGGCGGAGCTGATGGGCCAACTGCTATTTATTTATCTGCCAAGCTAGCTCCACAGCTACTGGGCACGGTTGCAATAGCTGCATACTCTTATATGGCGATGGTGCCTCTGATTCAACCACCGGTAATAAAAGCTCTGACTACAAAAAAGGAACGGGCTATCTATATGGAGCCACAATTAAGAGAGGTGCGGACAATAGAGAGAATTGTTTTCCCAATGATAGGAGCCATCGTTATTATACTGCTTGTTCCTAAATCAGCGCCTCTAATCGGTATGTTCATGTTTGGCAATCTATTGCTGGTCAGTGGAGTTACTGATAGATTAGCTAAGACCGCTGGTGAAGCCTTTATGGACATCTTGGTTATACTGCTAGGTATATCCGTCGGGGCATCAATGCCGGCAGAACTATTTCTGAAACCACAGACTTTATTTATTTTTTTCTTGGGCATATTGGCTTTCGCGGTTTCTACTGCCAGTGGTGTGCTGTTGGGCAAATTAATGAACGTCCTGTCAAAAGAGCCGATTAATCCAATGATAGGCGCTGCAGGGGTTTCCGCAGTGCCCATGTCGGCACGTGTAGTCCAAAAATTGGGCCAGGAGGCAAACCCCAAAAACTTTCTGCTGATGCATGCCATGGGACCCAACATCGCTGGAGTTATCGGCACAGCCGTAGCTGCCGGGGCCTTTCTAAGCATGGTAGGATAAGCAAGCAACATTTGCAAATAATCAGCCTACTCTTTGACACAATTCATGGAAACAAACAAGAACTGGCATAATTTAGACATATCAGAAGTCTTAACCTCTTTAAATTCAAGACGTGATGGCTTGAGTCAGGAAGAAGCTCAACGCTGCTTAGCTGAATTTGGCCCTAATGAGCTTGCCGGAAAAGAGAGTGTCTCCCCTTGGAAAATCCTCTTAGAACAATTTAAAAACTTCCTAATTATTATACTTCTCGTAGCCGTTGTCCTATCAGCTATTATGGGAGAGGTAGCTGATGCCATTGTTATTTTCGTTATCGTTCTTTTCGCTGCCGGACTGGGCTTCATCCAGGAATACAGAGCCGAGCGAGCCATGGCAGCCCTAAAAAGAATGGCAGCTCCTACAGCATCAGTGCTGAGAGACGACAAAGAGATTGAGGTCTCCGCTTGTGACCTAGTGCCCGGAGATATAATTAGTCTGAAAACCGGCGACCGTGTACCAGCAGATGCACGCCTGATTGAAACAGTAAATTTGAAAATAGACGAAGCCTCATTAACCGGCGAATCCGCCCCTGTAGAAAAGT
>CAZUEB010000006.1:16911-20553 GCA_964619115.1 uncultured Dehalococcoidales bacterium | reverse complement strand
ATTGGCGTTTTGAGAGGACATGAATTTTTGGAAATGCTTATCTGGGGAGTGAGTCTAGCGGTGGCAGCAGTTCCCGAAGCTCTACCTGCTGTAGTCACCATCTCACTGGCTCTCGGCGTTCAGAGGATGGTACGCCGCCATGCTCTGATTAGAAAATTACCGGCTGTAGAGACTCTGGGCTGTACAACATTTATCTGCTCAGACAAGACAGGTACGCTAACCCAGGATCAGATGACAATACGACGTATCTATGTAGATGATAAACTGATTGATGTTACCGGCTCAGGATATGAACCTAAGGGGGAGTTTCATTTTGGCGGAAAATCCTTGAAACCTGATAAAAATCCTGCATTGCAAATGCTGTTCCAGATAGGCACTCTTTGCAATGATGCCTCCATTGTCTGTGTTGACGATGTCTGGAAAATTAAAGGAGACCCTACCGAGGGCGCGCTGATAGTAGCTGCAGCTAAAGCCAACTTGTGGCAAGAGAAACTTCAAAGTCAATCTCCTCGCATACACGAGATTCCCTTTTCATCCGAGACAAAGAGAATGACCACCATGCACCAGTCACCCCACGGTGAGATTGCCTATTCCAAGGGGGCACCTGAGGTAATCTTAGATTCCTGCAGCCATATTTTCAAAGACGGGCAAGAGATACAATTAACTGATAAGGATAAGAGCAATATTCTCTCCGTGTCGCATGAAATGGCTGGCAATGCCCTCCGGATTTTAGGTCTGGCATATAGACGACTCCCTGACATAACTAACAAAACCGAGATGATAGAGCGAGATATGGTTTTCTGTGGACTCGTCGGCATGATTGACCCACCTCGCGAAGAAATTAAAGAAGCAGTAAAACTATGCGACCAGGCTGGCATCAGGTCAGTGATGATAACCGGCGACCATAAGCTAACAGCAGTTGCCATTGCCAAAGAGCTGGGCATACTCAAAGAAGGTATGGCTTTTACCGGCACTGAAATCGACAACATGAGTGAAAAAGAATTTGAATCACTGGTCGAGAAAATAGAAGTCTATGCGCGTGTTTCCCCTGCTCATAAGCTTCGTGTGGTAGAGGCTTTAACCAGAAGAGGACATGTGGTAGCAATGACAGGAGATGGAGTAAATGACGCTCCGGCACTAAAAAAAGCTGACATCGGTATAGCTATGGGCATAACCGGCACCGATGTAACCAAAGAAGCAGCCGATATGATACTGACCGATGACAATTTTGCCTCCATTGTATCTGCAGTGGAAGAAGGAAGAGGTATCTTCGGAAACATAAAAAAGTATCTGGTCTATTTACTCTCCTGCAATCTAGGCGAAATACTTCTTATGGCGATCGTTATCCTCTTTGGCCCTCTTTTTGGTTTGCCTGCAGCAACCATACCACTTACTGCCATTCAAATTCTATACGTTAACCTGGCTACCGACGGTTTGCCTGCTATAGCTCTGTCCGTTGACCCACCTGACCATGATATTATGAAGCACAAGCCTCGTCCCCGCAATCAGAGCATCTTCACCGGCCCTGTACTCAAATATCTGGCTGGCGCTGGAATCTGGACAGCTATAGTCGCGCTAGTAGTTTTTTTGTGGGCATTAAGTTCGGGACGAGACCACAGCGAAGCACAAACAATGTGTTTCGTCACTCTGATATTAGTCCAGTTCTTCAATTCCTTTAACTGTCGCTCCCTGGATTACTCACTGTTTAAGCTCGGCCTTTTTACTAACAGATGGTTATTGCTGGCAATAGGGTGGGAATGTGTAATGCTCGGCATAGTGGTTTACCTGCCTATTCTACAGGGCCCGTTCAATACTTATGCCCTGACTCTGGTAGATTGGATGATAGCCATTATCTCAGCCTCGAGCATCTTTATTGTCGCCGAAATATATAAATTTATCAATTCTCGGATAAAACCTAAATATATAGACCCAGCTTCTGCCATCTGACACAATTAAATCTAGAACCAAAAACTAAGAGGGGACTCGTAGTGCACAGAACACAGTTATTAGCCGAGGCTTAGTACAATCATACTATCAAATCTGTTAAAATTTATTCGTTTTTACACCATTTCCGAGTGTTGGAGGTAGCTATGAAAAAGTCGGTAGGAGAATTAATGACAACCGAATGCAACACCTTGGCAGAAAACACGGCAATATATGAAGCGGTAAAGAAAATAGCTACCAGAACAAGAGGCAAAATTGCCTGTGTTGTCGATAAAGAAGGTAAACTCAAAGGTTTGCTTACTCCAAGGGACATATTAGAAGCACTGGAGGTGCGCAAATTCGGAGGCATCAGGGGTCGCTTCTTTGGCGGTCCCGAAATCTTACATTTTCTCACCTCAAAGTATGCAAAAGACATAATGAGTGCTCCAATAAGTGTTCATGTTAACGATACTGTTGAAGATGCTATAAATACTATGCTCGACCACAATTTCTATGAATTGCCTGTGGTGGATAAGAATATGATGGTTATAGGTGAAATAAGTTATTTCGATATACTACTCAATTCGCTGGAGGATCAGAAAACCTGATGGAAATCGGGATATACTTTAAATTCCTGCTCACATTTGGCTTAATTCTGCTGGCAGCCAGAATAGGTGGTGAACTGTTTGAGCGCTATTTGAAACAACCACCGGTTCTAGGCGAGCTGGTGGCAGGGATTATTATTTCACCGTTTGCCTTAGGTGGGCTTATAAATGACCCGATAATCCTACATTTCGCTACTATTCAAGGTGCTTTCGGGTTACATGAGTTCAACGTGATGGAAGTTATTTCAGAAATAGCGGTAGTTACGTTGCTCTTCGTTGCCGGGATTGAAACCGATGTCGGAGCTTTTCTAAAACAGGGAATAACCGGTGCTCTGGTAGCCGTAGGGGGCGTTATTTTCCCCTTCATCTTCGGATATTTCATCACCATGTGGCTAGCCCCCGAGACAGGCATAGCGGGATGGCTTTTTGTAGGAGCTACACTGACAGCTACTAGCATCGGTGTCACAATAAGGATACTAATGGAGATGGGCAAACTCCAGACGCAAGCAGGTACAACAATACTGGTCGGAGCCGTTATCGACGACATAATCGGCATAGTTATTCTTTCAATAGTTGTTGGAATAGGCACCGCGGTTAAGGCTGGCAGTGAGCTAAACATGGTTCATGTGGGCTTAGATGCCCTCAAAATACTTGCCATCGGTCTAGCTGTTTGGTTTGCTCTGCTAATTATCGGAGTAAAACTCAACAGATATATATCAAGGTTCATTCTTAATCCTTTTAAGAGATCGGGGACAATACCCATTTTCGCTCTTATCATAGGCTTTATAATAGCGTATCTGGTTACGCTGGTTGGACTGCACCCCGTGGTCGGTGCTTATGTAGCCGGACTTATGTTCGCTGCCACCGATGAGAGAGAGGATATCCTAGACAAAACAAGGCCGATAATGCTGTTTCTTGCCCCCTTTTTCTTCTGCTATCTAGGTATGCAAGTGGATATGCGACTACTATGGGGTGGAGCCATAATAGCAGTCATTTTGACAATAGCTGCTGTACTTGGTAAAATCACTGGTTGCTATATCCCAGCCCGCTTTGCAGGCAAGATGAACCATACCGAAAGCATGATAGTCGGCATAGGTATGGTACCGAGAGGTGA
>CAZUEB010000006.1:4599-16811 GCA_964619115.1 uncultured Dehalococcoidales bacterium | reverse complement strand
CAGCGTTTAAAATAACCAAAGCCCCTGTAGCTCAGGGGATAGAGCACCGGCCTCCGGAGCCGGGCGCGAGGGTTCAAGTCCCTCCAGGGGCGTTTTGTTTTAAGGAAATTGACTGAGTTGAAAGAGAAAGACAAGATAATCGAGATTCGCTGGCATGGGAGAGGTGGTCAAGGCGCAGTAACATCGGCTGAACTACTGGCACTGGCAGCTATAGAAGAAGGTAAATTCGCTCAAGCATTTCCCAGCTTCGGACCAGAAAGAAGGGGAGCGCCGGTGCTTGTCTTCAACCGTGTTAGCAATACCACGCCGATTAGAGCCAGAGTTTCAGTAACAAACCCCGACATCGTGGTAATCTTGGACCCGGGCTTAATTGACATCACAGATGTTACCGCAGGATTAAAGGAAGACGGCGTTATAGTAATCAATACCACCAAAACATTGGTTGACATAAAGTCAGAATTGAGCGGCCCATGGAAGTTAGCCGTCGTTAATGCCACTTCTATTGCTAGAGAGACGATTGGCGTCCCAATTGTTAACACTACCATGCTCGGTGCTTTGATAAAGGCTACAAACATAGTAGAACTAGAGTCACTAGCAGAGCCATTCAAAGAGCGCTTCGGGGCTAGAGCCAAAGGTAATACGGATGCTTGTCGCAAAGCATATGAAGAAACTGAAACAGCTGAACTTAGCGGTGTGGTTAAAAAGCCAAGCAAAACGTTCGAAGCGGAAACATTTCCATCCTGGCGGGAATTGCTACCCGGCTGTGTTATCACTGAAGCGGGTAATGCTAAGCAGTATCGCACTGGGGATTGGAAATCAGAGCGTCCAGTATGGGACCATAATAAATGCATAAAATGTGGAATTTGTTATCTTTTCTGCCCAGAAGGATGTATCGGACAAAATGAAGATGGATACTTCGAAGCCAGTCTGTACTACTGCAAAGGATGCGGCATTTGTGCCCGCGAATGCTGGACAGAAGCTATAAAGATGGTAGAGGAAGGATAAAAGATGGCAACAAAGCGAGTAGGCATGGAGGGTTCTTTCGCCATAGCTGAAGCCATCAAACTGGCTCGTGCCGAAGCTATAGCTGCTTATCCTATTACACCTCAGACTCATATTGTGGAGCGGTTAGCTGAATTTGTAGCCAATGGTGAGCTAGATGCCGAATATATTCCTGTAGAATCAGAACACTCGGCAATGAGTGCCTGCTTAGGGACTTCGGCTGTAGGCGCCAGAACTTTTACTGCTACAGCCAGCCAGGGGCTGGAGCTTATGCATGAGGTCCTATATGTGGCATCAGGACTCAGACTGCCAATAGTTATGACAGTAGCCAACAGAGCACTTTCAGCACCATTGAGCATCTGGACAGACCATTCTGATATAATGGCGGCCCGTGATTGCGGTTGGATCCAGATATTTGCCGAAAATGCTCAACAAGCCTTTGATTTGATGTTGTGTGCCTTCCGTATCGCTGAAGACCCAGCTGTCTTACTACCTACAATGGTTAACATCGATGGATTTTACATTTCACACACAATCGAACCTGTTGAATTCTTAGATCAATCAGTAATAGATAAATTCCTTCCCGAATACCAGTACCCTTATCCTCTTGATACAGATAAGCCGGTGACCATGGGCGCATTTGGTCCTCCATTCATTTACACTGAGACCAAGAAGGCACACGAGGTCGTATTAAGAGACTCTAAGAAAGTAATTCTCAAAGTGTGGCAAGAGTTTGGAAAGCTCTCGGGGCGTAATTACGCACCAGTAGAGAGTTACAAAACGGAAAATGCTGATGTTCTGCTGCTATGTATGGGGAGTTTCAGCGAAACAGCTATGATGGCTATTGATAAGATGCAAGCGGAAGGGGAAAAGGTAGGACTAATAAGGTTGCGTTTATGGCGACCATTTCCCGTTGAAGAACTACGCCAGGCTGTAAGCAAAGCTCAAGTGCTTGTAATCCTTGACCGGGCCATTTCTTTAGGAGGTGCACCGCCAGTGTGCTCTGAGATACAAGCAGCACTTTACCCGCTAAAAACCAGGCCGAAGATTATAAGTTTTGCAGGCAGCCTGGGCGGAAGAGAAATCTCCGCTAAAGGATTCGAAGAACTGATTCATCATGGGGTGGGGAAAGCGAAGCGAGGCGAGCTTGACGAATTCGAGATTATAGGAGTTAGAGATTAGTGGAAAGTCTAGCCATATATGCCCCAAGATTAGTAACAAACAAGGAATATTTTGCCCCAGGACATCGTGCCTGCATGGGTTGTGGTGAAGCATTAGCTGTAAGGCTTGTGTGTAAGGCTCTGGGTAGAAATGTAATAATTGCCAATGCCACCGGCTGTATGGAAATAGTTTCGTCACAAATTCCGTCCACATCTTGGGAAGTTCCCTGGATTCACACCCTATTTGAGAACACCGCAGCCGTGGCTTCCGGAATAGAAGCCGGAATAAAAGTCTTGCGCCGCAAGGGTAAATATGACAAGAAAACCAAGGTGGTAGCTATGGCTGGCGATGGTGGCACTGCTGATATAGGCTTTCAAGCTCTATCCGGTGCCCTTGAAAGAGGCCATGACTTCATATACATATGCTTTGATAATGAGGCATATATGAATACCGGCATTCAGCGCTCCAGCTCAACTCCATTTGGTGCCTCGACCACGACATCACCAGCAGGCAAAGTTAGCATAGGACAGACTACATGGAAGAAAAACTTGCCGGCTATCGCTGCAGCTCATGCCATCCCTTATGTGGCCACAGCATGCCATAGTTATCCTTTTGACCTTATGAGCAAGATTAGTAAAGCCGTGGAAGTCAAAGGACCATCGTACATTCATATATTGTCGGTTTGTCCCACCGGCTGGCGACTACCTTCAGATTTAACGATCAGGGCAGGACGACTGGCTGTTGAGACAGGCATTTTCCCTCTCTATGAGGTGGAAGAAGGCAAATATACGCTGAATTTAGATTTCCCGAAGCTACGTCCTGTAGAGGATTATTTCAAATTGCAAGGAAGATTTCGCCACCTTTCGAAAGAGACAATATCCCAAATCCAAGAAATGGTAGCCACTAAATATGCCAAACTTAAGGAGAGGGCTACCAGGAACGATTATTAACAATGAATGAAAAGGTTAACGCTATCATAAATAAATACAACGGGGATAAAGGCCAACTAGTTTCCATACTTCAGGATATCCAGACTGAATACTGTTATCTTCCCAAAGAGGCTCTTATTCAGGTAAGTGAAACCATGGGCATACCTGCAAGCCGAATATACGACGTAGCTACTTTTTTTAGAGCTTTTAGTCTTGAACCCAGAGGCAAGCATCTAATTAACGTTTGCCTGGGCACTGCCTGTCATGTCAGAGGTGCCGCCAGAATATTAGAAGAAATTGAACGAAATTTAGCTATCAAGCGAGCTGAAACCACCAAAGACCGCAAATTCACGCTGGAGACAGTCAATTGTATGGGATGTTGTGCCGTAGGACCAGCCGTGAAGATCGACGGTGAATATTTCGGGCATATGAGCTCAGACAAAGTAGACAATGTGCTGACCAAATTTGAGTGAGTGCTAACACAAACGAGATGCCAAACAAACTCTGTTCAAAGCAAGATTTAGAGGCTCTGCAAAAAGAACTGATAAATGGGAGAAAGTCAGACAGGGTATTTATTTCGGTCTGCAACGGTACCGCTTGCCATCCTTATGGTTGCGCCCAACTCATAGAAACATTTAAGCAAGAAATATCACAACAAGATCTGGGAAATAAAGCAGAGTTGAGAATAACAGGTTGTCATGGTCTCTGTGAGAAAGGCCCGATCGTAGTTATTCAACCTGGCGATATTTTCTACCAACAAGTAAAGTTGGAAGACGTACCTGAGATACTACGCGAAACCATCAGTAAAGGAAATATTATCGACAGGTTGCTTCACACCGACCCAACTACCGGCAGCAAGATTGTGCATAGGCATGAGATTCCTTTCTATCGGAAGCAAAAGCGGAATATCCTTGGGAATAATGTCGAAATAAATCCAACCAGGATAGAGGATTATATCGCCATTGGTGGCTACACAGCTCTAGCCAAAGCTCTTTTCGAGATGACTCCAGAGCAGATAATAGAACAAATCAAGCGCTCTGGTCTAAGAGGACGAGGCGGCGCAGGTTTCCCCACTGGAACAAAATGGGAATCATGCCGTCACGCCCCTGGAGACATAAAGTATGTCATCGTGAACGCTGACGAGGGTGATCCTGGAGCTTACGCTAACGAAGGGTTACTATCAGGCAACCCACATAGTGTACTCGAAGGTCTGATTATCGGTGCTTATGCCATCGGAGCTAATCAAGGATATGTCTACGTTCGCAACGAATATCCTTTAGCATTAGCTAATATAACAACTGCTCTAAACCAAGCGCAGCAGTTAGGGCTGCTCGGGGAAAATATACTGGGCTCAAGATTTGACTTAAATGTCAGCATAACCAGAGGTGGCGGTGCTTTCGTTTGCGGTGAGTCCACGGCTTTGATGGCATCTCTTGAAGGCAAGGTTGGAGAGCCAAGAGCCAAATATGTACACACAGTGGAAAAGGGCCTTTGGGATAGGCCCAGTGACCTGAATAATGTAGAAACCTGGGCTAACGTGCCTGTGATAATCAATAAAGGCGCTGATTGGTACCGTACGTTAGGCACTGACAGCAGCAAGGGTACAAAAATTTTCTCCCTGGTGGGTAAAATTAGTAACACAGGTCTGGTAGAAGTGCCAATGGGCATAACCCTCAGGGAAATCATCTATGATATCGGCGGAGGTATCAGAGGAGGAAAAAAATTTAAGGCAGTGCAGACTGGCGGACCTTCTGGTGGCTGCCTCCCTGAAAAATTCCTTGACTTGCCAGTAGACTTCGATGAGTTGACTAAAGCTGGCTCAATGATGGGCTCAGGCGGCATGATAGTTATGGATGAGACCACATGTATGGTAGACATCGCTAAGTACTTTCTTACCTTCCTCGAAGAGGAATCTTGCGGTAAGTGCGTGCCATGCCGTGAGGGAATAAAGCGAATGCGACAAATTCTGAATGACATTACTGAAGGTAAAGGCGGCGAGGAAGACATCGACCTTCTGGAACAGCTTTCCGCCACACTTGTAGATAGCTCTCTCTGTGCTCTAGGTAGCACGGCACCGAATCCTGTTATTACCACTATCCGCTACTTCCGGGACGAGTACGAAGCACACATTAAGGAAAAGAGATGCCCCGCGGGTGTCTGCAAAGCTTTAATCAGTTACTACATAATAAAAGAAAAATGCCCAGGCTGTGGACTTTGTGTCAAAGCTTGCCCTCAGGATGCCATAACCTTCATTGGCAAGAAAAAACCGGTAGCTCTGGATGAGTCGAAATGTATAAAGTGTGGAGCTTGTTACGACGTCTGTAAACTAGGAGCTGTAGGGAGGAAATAGATGGTAACCTTAACTATCAACGGACGTGAAGTTAAGGCTGAGAAAGGCCAGACAATACTTCAGGTAGCCAGAGAAATCGGTATTGACATACCCACCTTATGCCATAATGAAGCCTTAGAACCATACGGCGCCTGCAGGCTCTGCATTGTAGAAGTTTCCAAAGGAAAGCGTACGGAAATAGTCACATCCTGTCTTTATCCGGTGGAGGAAGGATTAGAAGTAAAAACTGACTCTCCCAGAGTCATAAGTAATCGCAAAATGATTTTGGAACTACTACTGGCACGGTGTTCTAAAAATAAAGTTATACAAAGACTCGCATCACAGATGGGCATTGAACAACCATCTTTTAAATCTGAGTACCTGGAAGACAACGACTGTATTGTATGTGGCTTATGCGTTAGAGCTTGCGAGCAAGTTGTCGGCGTAAGCGCTATTAGCCTGGTCAATAGAGGCATAACCAAAGAACCAGCATCACCCTTTCTAGAACCAGCTGCAGACTGTATAGGCTGCGGTTCTTGCTACTATATATGCCCAACTGGCGCCATAAAGATGGAGGACAGAAAAGATACTAGGATAATCTATAACTGGAAGGTAGAATTCAAACTTAAGAAATGCAAAGTATGTGGGAATTACTGGGCACCGGAAAAACAGTTAGACTACATCAAGAAAAAGTGGAATCTACCTGAAGATTTCTTCGATATCTGTCCCACCTGCAAATAGCTCTATACTAGACAAGAGCCGCGCCTGGACTCCTTGACTATATCTAACTACTTGAACTATACTCTTTCGCTGCGGGGTGTAGCGCAGTGGCTAGCGCGCATGGTTTGGGACCATGAGGTCGGAGGTTCAAATCCTCTCACCCCGACTTGTTATAGTAACCGCTGACTGAGCACATCAAAACACGGGCCACAGCACAACAGAACATCATGCCTCCAAATGCGATTTCTGTACTTTTCAATCGCCCTCCACATCTACTGACAGAAGGGGCATTTGATAGGAGAATCAATTACTGTGGCTTTGATATGAATTCTGCCATGGCGGCTGCACGTGAGCTGATAGTACGCCCGCACTACTCTAGTATCGGCATCATCCATTGTTGTGCTTGAAGTATAGCTAATTACACTAACTGCCTCTTTCGCTCCATTGCCATTATATGATGCACCACATTTGGGGCATCTCGTTGCATCGGGTAGCGCAATGCAACCACATCTCGAACATTGGACCTTATCTCTTACTGCCTGCATCATTAAACAAACCTCCTCCCTTTAATCAATGCCATTTATTTATAGATTAGCGGCAGGCTCGGACTTATTAGTAAATTCAGCTTTAATCGTAAAGTCGGCCCAAATACCAGGAATTTGACGCCGTATCACGATAAATATCGCAAATAATGCCTTTGCTCGTCCTAACCCTGAAGTAGCTCTTCAGAATTTGCTGCTCGAAGAGTTGCTCGGATACCTGCCATTGTTGATATATTCTGGTCACTCGCTCCGCTTTGCCATTTCTGGCAATAGTCAATGGTGTGCCTTCAATATTAGCGTTTACTTTCAACTCTTCTGGTTTCTCAAGTAGCTTAGCCATTTCTAACCTCCGCGATTTATTTGAATAAAGGCAATCATCGCCTCTTATTCTCATCTCCTAATTTTCTGATAACCCCGATAACCTTTCCTTGAACCTCAATATCCTGGGGATTTACATAGAGAGGCTCCATCTGGGAATTAGACGGCTGAAGACGAATTATTTGCTGCTCTTTAAATAGTCTCTTCAAAGTCACCTCATGCTTGTCTTTCAGCCAGACAGCAACCATGTCTCCATCATCAGCTGTATTCGCCATCTCCATTAAGACAACATCTCCATCGTCAATCAGGGCATCAATCATTGAAAGGCCTTTCACTCTCAAGGCATAGATTTCCTTACCTTGAGTCAGCTCGTCAGTCAATTCTAATGTATCTATAGCTTCGTTTTTCCATGTCTCTGAATCTGGCACAGGGATTGGTTCACCTGCAGCAATGCTACCTAATAGCGGTACCCTAACAACGTTTTTTCTATCAAGGAGCTGAATGCTTCTGAATATCTCTGGATCTCTATGAATATGACCCTCTCTCTCCAGTATATTCAAATGATGCTGAACAACAGCTGTAGAACTTATATTGCACCCTTTTAGAATATCTCTAACCGTAGGTGCATAACCTCTGTCCTCGATAAAACCACGGATAAACTTCAGTATTCGTTGCCTTGTCTCACTTACACCTGGCTTTCTCATAATAGACACCCTTATTTAAACACATGTTTTACAAACCAATGTTCTACAAACAAGTGTACACATCTTCTAATCATTTGTCAAGACCCTGGGTGAAATTTAGAGGCAAAAATTTTAAAAATTACAGTGGAGTGAGGTTGTTAGATAATAAGTTATCGTACCGGATAAGGTAACAGGAATAGAGGTATGGTCAGGAGTACTGAATCAGCTAAATGATTTCAAGACCTTACAAATTTAATACCTTTGTTAAAAGCTGCCAGATTGGCTTCGATCTCTTTAGGAAAAGTCTCACGCAACACTGATTCTACAGACCTCTTGTCCAGAGGCAAGACACCAGCACCTACCAGGGCCCCGATAAGAATTGCATTGGCAAACATATGGCTCCCCATTTTCTGTGCTTCTTCTGTGGCATTGATAATCCATGTTTGAGATGATAGCTCTTTCACCGTCTCGATCAGCTTATCTAAATCAGGATACTCAGCATGACCACCAGTAACATCAATTGAGTATATAGGCCTGGGATTTATTATAGTTATAACGTTGGGATTGCCATATCGGCCAAGCATTCGCAATGTTTCCACTGGCTCCATACCCAGGATAATATCAGCGCAACCATCAGGGATGAAGGGGCTATACTGCTTCTCTCTGGAGATTCTCATATGGCTCATCACCGGACCCCCACGCTGGGACGCTCCATATGTTTCCCCAACAGTTACAAAATAACCATCCCTCACAAAAGTATTGCCAATGATTAAAGATATCATCACATTGCCCTGTCCTCCGACGCCGGTTATAATCAGGTTGAGCGGGTCTTTCGCCAGCTGTTTTTTCGTCATGCTGCCTCCCTTATGATGGCACCCTGTGGACACACGCTTACACACACCCCACACCCACTACAAATAACCTCGTCTACCTTAGACTTGCCAGCTTCTTTATCCCATGTAAGTCCCGGACATAGAAAAACTCTGGTACACAATCTGTCACAGCCACAGGCTTCTCCAATGCATTTCTCAGCATCTACATATACTCTATATGGCGGCTTCTCTTTTTTAGCCCTCACTAGCTCGCACTCCCGCCTCATTATAGCTACTTTGGCGCCACCACCTTCACTCATCATATTCAGCAGTGTTGATGTAGTACCCTTCAAGTCAAATGGGTCACAGACCTCAACATATGCACCCAAAGAGCGGCACAGAGCTTCCATGTTTATCACTTTTGTCGGTTTTCCCATAGCTGTCATCCCGGTACCTGGATGAGGTTGGAAACCAGTCATAGCAGTAGCACTGTTATCGAGAATGACAAGGATAAAATTAGACTGATTATAAATGCCATTTATCAGTGCCGGTATAGTAGCATGATAAAAAGTAGAATCGCCAACCACAGCGAGCACTGGCTGGTCAAAACCAAACTGCGCCAATTTACCTAACCCGTTAGCCACACCAGCTCCAGCGCCCATGCAATGCATTGTCCTAACCTGAAAGAAGCCGGCAGGACCCAATGCCATGGAGTAACATCCGATATCACCAGTAACAAATCCATCGCGCCCATCCAGTTTAAGCGCGTTCTTAATTGCCCAGAATGTGGCACGATGAGGACAACCAGCACAAAAAGTCATGCTTCTTTCAGGAACATTACCTTTAGCAAAAGTTTCAGCCTTTTTGCTGTATTCAACATCACGAGGTTCGTATGTTAGCCCAAGTATGATAGATATCGCTTTAATGACCATATCTGGATTCAACTCTCCATAAGCGTTTATATGGCCTGAGCGCTTGCCATAGAAATTGGGGCGTGGGCTCGACGGTGGCAGATTAGCAACTATTTCCATAATATTACGCTCAAGGAAGGGATCTATTTCTTCCACGAACAGTATTTTTTCTGACTTACTGAGATGCTTTCCGACAAAGTTCTCTGGCATCGGCCACAAAGTTCCCAATTTGAGAATTCCCACCCTATCACTCAGTTTCAATGCCTTTACTGCATCTTGAGAATACAGCCAACAGCTACCAGAAGTTACGATCAGCAAATCAGCTTTATCCGGCCCGATATATCTATTAAACTGCGATGATTCGAACATCTCTCGCGCCTTATCTATTTTTATGTGCAAAAAGTAGTGCCGCAATGAACTCGGCACTGGCATGAATGTAGTAGGCATTACATTTTTTAAATCGTGTACTTGGTCGAAATGAGCCTTGTGTTGTTTCTTCAGCAGCTCACCGAGACTTACATTACCCCGGGCATGTGCAATACGAGTTACACTGCGCAACATACAGAGAGTACCTAACTCCTCGGCGAGGTCAAAGAGCCATTTTGTCATATCCTTTGCCTCTTGAAAGTCACCTGGTTCTACCAGTGGAATATCCAGCCATTGGGCTATCGGCCGCGTATCCTGCTCGTTGGAGCTGGATATGGCCGACGGGTCATCGCAGCTTACCAAAACTAGCCCCCCTGTACCTATGCCAGTCATAACCAAGTTTGCCAGAAAATCAGAGACGACATTTACCCCGTTTTGTTTCATTGCAACAAGGGCTCTTATACCAGCAAAAGAAGCACCAGCGGCAGCTTCCATAGCTACCATCTCGTTTATAGACCACTCTACATAAATCCCCATTTTTTTCGCCACCTGGGCTAAGCTGCCCAGAATTTCTGATGATGGTGTACCTGGATATGCAGCAGCAAATCCTATCCCGGCCTCCAATGTCCCACGTGCAATAGATTCGTTACCAATCAAGAGATGACTGGTGCCAGGTGCGTCTATCTCAATATTCGCCATATCGCTACCTCCTCGTTTCTACACTTCTAATCCAGTAGCTTTTTGGTTAATCTCGGTGATAGGCTGACATAAAGCAAGTTACTCCTATCACCACTCTTTTTTACGATCTCACTCAATGAGCGCTTCTTCTTGAGCAGGGATGCTTCTTTCAAATGTGCCAGGCTTGCCGGAGACAGAGTATCAATTTGAAGTTTCCCTTTCCTCTTAGCTATACCCATAAGTTTAGCACCATTATCAGTACGAACTATAACAGTATTCCAACCTTCAATACCCTCAACAGAGCCAACTGAAATATCAGCAAACTCTGATGTCATATCCAAACAATAAGCGCAGGTTGGCATAGTGAACTTTTTGATTTGCTCCAATTGAAAAGAGGTTCTGCCTGATTCAGTAAAAACATCGAATCTATTAGCTGGCGGTGGGGGAATATCAAATTTTTTGACTTCCGACAAATCAAGGTTCTCTTTCAAGAATTTATAGAATGTGTCCGGAGACAGAGCCCAGGTGCAGAACAGTCCAATAATCAATCTAACATTATTTATGTTAACTCTATTTTGGGGTGGATGTGCTTTCATCTTGGATACCGCCAGAACCTGACATGGCATGGATACTAATCCCAGCTTGCTATCATTATCTTTGGGGATTTGATTGTATCTCTCTAATACAGGACAAGCCATGTAGCTAGAGCCGGCACATTGAAGCACCTCATCAACAGTTTGAGCCAAAAAAGGGCTTGGGGCTTTGTTATCTGAAGTCTTTGTTAGAACTGCACCATCAATAAATCCCTCTGCCAATGCCAATGACAATAGCGTTGTTACAACACCACCATACTGCGCTTTCTCTCTGATAACTGTATCTGTTGTCCTCGCCATCAATACTTCCTGTGCAGTACCTATTTCATTGTCGCCATACGGTATCCCGAATACTTTTTGACTAACTTCATTCATATCTGTATAAGTACGGGGGCAATAATCGTAGCACTGCGCCTCATCCACTCTTGTACAATTGTCCAGAAGTGCTATTTTACCTTTATGATAAACCAAATAAGGACAACCACCGACGCAGGCTCCACACAAGGCGCATAACCCAACATCAATAACTTCGTCAAACAGCTCCTTACAGCCTTTGCCATCCATACTCATAAGCTTCTCCTTTAGGAATATATACTAAGTTGCCACACTCAAAATTATCATCAAATACCGCGACAGACTCCACATACTTGCATTAATAAGAGAACATTCAACCGAAAATATCTCTGCATCTGCACATCATCATTTAAGCTATCTTAGTACTACAGTCAAACGTTGGCTAAAAACATAGAACTAACATTTTCCCAAAAACAGGTGTTTATCTAATGGCAACAACTTCTATCCCCACTAGGAAATTGTCTGGGATCTTTTTTACAACTACACGCGAACGCGCCGGAGGATTTTTAGGGAAAAGGCCCCATAAATCTCATTCATGCCGCTGAAATTTGCCATATCTCACAGGAAAACTGTTATTTTAACAACTCTATCGAGTCGGCTACCCGCCAACTCTAACGCCTTCTTTACATTACTAAGCGCAAGCTCAGTAGCCATCCTTATATCGCCCGTTATCATTCATCTTTGCGGGAAACCATGCCAGACACGAAAAGAAATCCACCTGCTTCAACGACATGGGAATAATGCCCGCCTTTTGTCAGTATGTCTGCGTCACGAACTCTCTTTTTGATAATAGACCCCTTCGATAGGTCATCTC
>CAZUEB010000006.1:0-4499 GCA_964619115.1 uncultured Dehalococcoidales bacterium | reverse complement strand
TGAATTTACAAGTGGTCGCTTGCCTTGAAAATAATATGTCTCTGCCAGTCTGATGAAGATTTAGGAAAGTCGGTACGGAAATGAGCCCCTCGGCTTTCCTGACGAACTAGAGCAGCCTCAGCTATCAGGCGAGCATTCAATACGGTATTATTCAGTTCATAGGAAGGGCGGTCTGTCGGTTCAGGCAATAAAGCCTGCCAGGTAGCTAGCATAGCCACAGACTCAGACAGACAATCGCCAGAGCGAACAATGCCCACCTTATCCCAGAGAAGAGACTGCAAATTTGATAAATTTAGCTGCGAGACAGTTTTTAATTTCTTACGTTTCTCAAGTTGGTAACAGTCAGGTCTGGTAGTTACTGATGTCAGCTTGGACTTGGATACTTCCCGAGTTTTCTCTATAATCCTTTTACTGAAGACCACTACTTCAAGTAACGAATTCGAGGCCAATCTATTAGCACCATGAACACCGGTGCAAGCGGTTTCGCCAGCAGCGAATAGGCCGACGATATTAGTCTCTCCCCAGGTATTGACTTTAATACCCCCCATCAGATAATGAGCAGCCGGAGCTACCGGGATAAGACCTCTAGTGATATCTAACCCATGATCAAGGCAGAAGCGATAAATATGAGGGAAGCGCGTGGCAATCCTGCGAGCAGGTATATGAGTAACATCCAGAAATACTCTATCACTACCAGTTTTTCTCATCTCATAAATAATACTCCTGGCCACTACATCCCTAGGTGCTAGCTCAGCTTCTGGCGTATAGTCGGACATAAAGCGATAGCCATCTACATTACGCAAAATGCCACCTTCGCCGCGTACAGCTTCACTGATGAGAAACGGTGGAACTCCGGGAAGACGAATAGCAGTCGGATGAAACTGGAAAAACTCCATATCGGTAATTTCAGCACCTGCCTTAAAAGCCAATGCAATACCATCACCAGTGGCTACCTCAGAGTTAGTAGTATACTTAAAGAGTCGCCCTGCACCACCGGTAGCTAGGATAACAAAGCGACATTCATAATCTTCAACTAAGCCTGTACGGCAATCGAGAGCTTGTACGCCCTTGACTCTCCCATTTTTTATCAGAATTTGAGTGGCTAAGCAATATTCGAGGACGTTTATCGAAGACATGCGCACCCGTCGGCTGAGGGTAACTTCAATATGCTCACCAGTGGCATCACCACCAGCGTGTATGATACGAGGAACGCTATGGGCAGCCTCTCTGGTTAAGGCGATCTCACCATCTAGTGTATCGAAGGGGACACCGAATTTTATAAGGTCAGCAATACGGTCAGGTGCCTCATTGACCAGAATGCGCACTGCCTCAGTATCACACAAGCCATCACCAGCATTCACTGTGTCTTGGAAATGAAGCTCCGGAGAATCATTTTTTCCTATAGGAGCAGCAATACCCCCTTGAGCGTGCCTGGTGTTGCAATCTTCAATGCTGCCCTTAGTTAATATCAGAACACTGCCCGCCTCTTTGGCTAGCAGGGCGGTATAAAGTCCAGCAATACCACTGCCAACTACAACATAATCATAAATCATTATTCCAACTCTTTTATTTTATTGCCAACGACTGCATTTCTGCCTGCAGCGACCACGGGCTTGTTCTATCTATAGTAACATCTACTAATTGTCCTATGCAATCAACATCACTTTCAAAGAAGACTAGTTTATTGCTCCGTGTGCGCCCGTACCATTTAGCACCTTTCTTGCCTTCTACTAAAATCTCCACTGTTTTACCTGTAAGCTGGGAATTGAGATTACCCGCTATCTCGGCTTGAAGTGTTTCAACTCTGTTCAGGCGGCCTTTCTTGATTTCAGGCGTAACATTATCTTCAAATTCTCTCGAGGCGATAGTACCAGGGCGTGGAGAATAGGCAGCGACATGAACGGTATCGAACCTGATTTCCTCAAGCATAGCCAACGTGCATTCAAACTGCTCCTCGCTTTCATTGGAAAAGCCAACAATCACATCGGTGCTCAGGGCTACCCCAGGAATACAATCTCGTATAACACCAACAAGCTGTCGGTACTGTTCTACTGTATACCCTCTACGCATTGCTTTGAGGACATCATCATCTCCCGCTTGGAAGGGAAGATTTATATACTCGCAGACCTTATCGAGGCAAGCGATTTTTTGTATAAGCTCTCTGTTCATGTTTTTAGGGTGATTGGTTAAAAAACGAATCCTAGTTAAATCGCCAATATCATTTAGTTCGGTGAGCAAATTGCCAAGTTCAGGCCGTCCCGGCAGGTCATGCCCGTAAGAATTGACATTCTGGCCCAGCAAGGTAACCTCCCTTACGCCACACTTTACCAACTCTCTCACATCGCAAACCACTTCCTCAATTGGCCGACTTCTTTCTCTCCCCCGACGATAAGGCACAATGCAGTATGAACAGAAATTATTGCAACCTTGAATGATGGGGATAAAAGCGCTAACTGCTACTTCATTGTTTAAAGATAAGTGCACTCCATAATTAGGTATGCCAATATCCCGCTTTTCAGCCCAACTGAGCAATCCATCATAGTCACCGGGCTTGAAGAACACGTCGACGTATGGAAAAGTCTTCTCAAGCTGCTTAACATCAGAATTAACAAAGCAACCCGTAACCATTATAGAAAGACTAGGCTTACTATTCTTAATGCCCTTAAGGTAGCCAAGCATTCCAATAACCTTGTCTTCAGCGCTCTGCCGGACTACACAGGTGTTGAGCACCACCAGACTAGCATTCTGCAGCATATCTGTAGCTTGATAGCCGAGTAGCTCGAGATAATCAGCTATCCGTTGTGATTCTGCTTTGTTCATTTGGCATCCTATTGTCCAAATGTAATATTTAGGCATATCTATTACTCATCCTGCAGGATTGCCTTATTCGAATATGCTAACGTAAAGCGAGAAATCGTGCCAACCCAGACTGCACTCTACCAGATGTAAAAACTGTTCTCAATTTACCATCACTCTGGTATGTAGATTTAAGAGCACCCGATAAAAATGTATATTCCACAGTGTCGGAATCGAACCTAAATTACCCCCTCATTCCTGAACTGAGTTATCTCCTTGTCCAAATAGCCACCAATTTCTCTTAAAACTGATTCGGTATGCTCTCCTAGTTCGGGAGCAGCGATTTTAGTTTTAGCATCAGTCTTACTAAAATGGACAGGATAACGCGGTATTTTTATCTTTCCCAATCTGGGATGATCAAAATCCATAATATATTCGTTTTCCATTATCTGCGGATCGTCGACAAGTTCACATAATCTATTAACAGGAGCCACAGGTAAATCATGTTTGGCAAGGACTTTGAGCCACTCGTCTCTGGGCAGGGTTGCGAAAATCTGGTCAAAAAAAGCAACGAGTTGCTCGGAATTAGCACGTAGCTTCTCAGCCGAGTCGAACCTTTGATCACTCTCCAATTCAGGATGTTCTACTGCCTGACAAAGTGGTGACCAATATTTGTCAAACATACCCGCTGTTAAGATAAACCAGCGGCCGTCGGCACATTTGTAATAATTGCGAAGCGGGTGTTCTTTTGACCGTTGATGCCGTGGTGGTTCGAAACCGCCAACAAGAGTGATTAAAATATTGCAATAGAGCATATAAAGAGCAGTACTCAGAATAGAAACGTGTACTTCCTGCCCAATTCCAAAGCGCTCTCGCATCAATAGAGCAGTAATTATCTCATGGCTGGCCATAATCGACGTGGACTGGTCGATAATCCCAAACTGAGAAACAAGCGGCGCCATGTCCGGTTCTCCTACACAAAACATCATCCCTGACCTACCCTGACCTTGATAGTCAAAAGCACCCACATTGCGATCAGGACAATTTGGGCCATAGCCTGAAACCCAGGCATAGATAATCATCGGGTTAATTTTGGATAGTGTGGCATAATCCATCTTCAGTTTCTCCACAGCCGGCCTACGCACACTGGCAAGAAAAACATCCGATTTGCTTACCAACCGATAAGCTATTTCCCTGCCCCTTTCTTTATTCAAATCTATGGTCACGCTCTTCTTGCTGCGGTTGGCACCTTCATGCCATATACTACGCCCACCTTCAAGTTGCAGATGCACTTGTCCCACGAAATCCAGCTTTCGAATCGGGTCACCTGAGCCCGGCTGTTCAATTTTTATCACCTCCGCACCCAGGTCACCTAAAATAGCAGCACCACCGGGTCCAGCATGAAACATCCCAAGTTCTAAGACCCGGATTCCTTCCAATGGCTGATTCATGTACTTACCTCCGAAGTTATTTGGTCAGTTTTGTGGGTATGGCAGGATACTAATTTACGATTACATGTTTTGTGGATAAAGAGATTCGAGATTATTATTTACAACCTAATTACAACAGGCTAAAAGTCAATCACTGCACTGCAATCACATGTCTGACCATGGCGGAGGGAATGGGATTCGAACCCATGACCCCGATTTCTCGGAGCAACCGCTTAGCAGGCGGCCGCACTAGACCACTATGCGATCCCTCCA
>CAZUEB010000005.1:0-24325 GCA_964619115.1 uncultured Dehalococcoidales bacterium | reverse complement strand
AATATCAGTTGTCATAGGACGGACTTTCAACAGGCTGTTTTTACCAGCACCACCAACTTTGAATATAGTTACTATTCTGACGCGTATTTGCCATTTTTGATGGCTTCGATTACTCCCTGTCTTGCGGCGAGATACGCCAGATGAATGGCGCTTTTTATGGCTTTGGCTCGACTGCGTCCGTGAGCTATGACGACATTGCCGTTCACCCCGAGCAAAAATGCTCCGCCTACTTCTTTGTAGTCTAACTTTTTGATAGCAGAGACCATTTGTACATACTGAGCTAGGGCGGCTCCAGTAAGTTGTCGGTCAAGATCGGAAGCCTCCTGTAGTTCCAGTAATTTCTGTATAACCTCCGAGTATCCTTCTATGGTTTTAATTAACACGTTACCGGTGAAGCCATCCATGACGATTATATCGGCTTCTCCTCTCAGTACATCGAAACCCTCTACATTGCCGACAAAGTTAAGAGCAGTTTTCTTTAAGAGTTGGTGGGTTTCCTTGGCTAAGGTATTGCCCTTGATTTCTTCTGCGCCGTTGTTTAGCAGCGCAACCCGCGGTGATTTTATGCCAAAAACCCGCTCCGCCAAAATGTTGGCTAGCTGGGCGAACTGTACCAGAAATATTGGTTTGCAGTTAGGGTTAACCCCGATGTCAATGAGCAGTGTTGGATTGGGCTGGGTGGGTTCGAACACCACACAAGATGCTATTCGCTCGATGCCTTTTACAATTCCTAAGTTTAAGAATGATGCCACGACTATAGCCCCGGTGCTACCTGCAGATACGAAGCCGTCGGCAATGTCATCCTTTACCAGCCTGACTCCGACCACTACTGATGCATCAGGTTTGTCCTGCACTGCTTGTATCGGCTCCTCACCGTCCATGACGACCTGGCTGGCTTGGACGATGGTGATGTTTGACTTTCTTGCGGAGCGCCTGAGCAGCATCTCGAGTACGGTTTTATTGCCCACGAGAGCGATATCTATCGGGAACTCCTTAACTGCTTCGATGGCTCCTTTAACTACTTCCCTCGGAGCATACTCACCGCCTGCAGCATCTACGGCAATTAGCAATTTATTTACCTCATCTATCAAAGGGCCTTGAATCTTCGAGGCTCAACTGATGGTTAAAGACTTTAGCGAGTCCCCCCAGTTTTGTCAAGGACGAGCATCCCGTATTTTTGAAAAGCTGAGGGCGAAAGCCTATAATTTAAAGGTTAAGTTTACGGAGGCTACACAGCTAATAACGATGCATGAATTGTCTATTACGCAGAATATACTTGATATTGTCTTAAACGAGGCAAAATCAGCTCAGGCAAATAAGGTCACCAAGATAAATTTGGTCATTGGCGAATTGTCAGGGACTGTCAGCGATTGCGTGCAATTCTACTTCGATTTTCTTAAGAAAGGCAATGCAGCCGAAGAGGCCGTACTTGATTTTAAACTGGTGCCGGCAGAGCTGCGATGTCGAGATTGTCTGGCTGATTTTAAGCCAAAAGATTCAGCCTGGGTCTGCCCGAGTTGCAAGGGAACTAATCTCGATGTGATTAGCGGGCGAGAATGCTACGTGGAAAGCATAGAGGTCGAATAATGAAGAAGCCGGATGTAGTCGTTAAGGGGAAAGATAATGGGGAAGGTATGGTCATTCATTATAGGACGGCTAGAGGAACCGATGTCTTTGGATTAGGCATACCGAATATATACGCCGGTGCAGATTGGGACCTTGGGCCTACCTGGTGCTATTTAATTCTCGGGCAGAAGATTACCCTGATTGACACTGGCAGGCTTGGAAACTTCGCATTTTTTGGGTCGATTCTAAAGTCAACTGGTAAGGCATTTTCGGACATCGATAGAATCATCATTACCCATAGCCATGAAGACCATGATGGTAATGTAGCTGAAATAATCTCTGCGGCACGGGCTGAATTGTGGGCACACAAAATCTACCGACACATGATTTCTTATCATCCTCATGTAATAGATGGTGCCACGCATCCCGAACTGCCCGGTTCTTGCCGTCTCTGCGGGATGCCTAAAACCTTCTATCATAAGAACTGTCTGGCATATCATAGGGCAAGGAGTTCGCTAAAGATTGACTTTGCTATCAAGGATGACCTGAAGATGCCAGATGAGGACATTAGTTTCCTATTTACCCCCGGGCACAGCCCCGATTCGCTATGCATTGTTTTGGAGGATGAGGCTATATTTACCGGCGATACTTTACTGCCTGACATTACCTCTCAGCCTTCCCTGGCGTATACCTTTGGTGTCAATCGTCGGATTCTTCCGGAAGAATATCGACAGAGTAACGATGTATACGGCCTGATGAACTATATCAAATCCTTAAACAAGATAGTTCGCCTCTCTTCTCAACCACTTAAGGCTACCTTCCCTGCCCATCGCCTGTTTTATAATGGTCGGTTTAATCTCGTTGATAGTTCTGAGCGAGCTACGGAAATTATCCAGTTTCATTTAGACCGCTGCCGCGATATACTGAGAATTATCGACGGCAAGCCGGTTAGCATAGAAGATATTGTAGTCCAGCATTTTCCTCCCTCGCGGCTTTCTGGTATGGGGAAGGCGTTGGCGGAAAATGAAATCAAGGCTCATCTCGAGATTATGATGGAGTGTGGCGATATTCGCTGGACTGGCGAAAGCAAAGAGCTAGTCCGGCGCACCGCGTCGGGGAATTATCTGGATGTCATAGGCTCTTATTTGGGCTAATAGTGGTCGGACTGCTGAGTTCATCTTCTTATGACGTGTACTGCCGTGGCTTTGAAGCTGGCGTAGACTCTCTTGCCGATGTCCAGGTCAAGCTCTTCTGCTGACATCTTTGTTATCACGCCGAGTAGAGCAAAGCCGCAGTCCACCTCGATTCTTATCAGCGGTCCCACTGAGGCTATTCTGGTTATTTCGCCCCGGAATACGTTTCTGGCACTGCTCCTGTCTTTTGCCTGTGTGAATGTTACATCTTCAGGTCTGATGAGGGCATAAACCGGCTCGCCGAGTTCACAATCTGAGACAGCCTGGATGGCGCTATCATTCACCTTTATGGTCACCAGACTGTCATCTTTGTCTTCTATAACTCCCTTGAAGATGTTTTCTACGCCGACGAACTTAGCCACCTCCATATTTCTGGGCATACAGAATATTTCGTTTGGGCTGCCTATCTGTAATATCTCGCCACCTATAAGCACTCCGATTTTGTCGGCGAGGCGCTGTCCCTGAGGCATATCATGAGTAGCCATTACCATAGTTACTCTCTGCTCGCGGATAATATCGCTCAAAACCTTTTCTATTTGTGATGCAGAGACAGGGTCGAGGTTAGCGGTAGGCTCGTCCAAAAAGAGCACCTCCGGCTCTGTAACTAATGCTCGTGCAATAGCAACCCGCTGTGCCTCGCCTCCGGAGAGCGTTTTGGCATTTCTGTTCCCGTGCTCGGTCAGATTGACTAGCTCTAGCACATTATCTACCTTCTTGCGGATAGTATTATGCTCTTCCCGTCTCCACCTGAGGCCACAGGCTATATTATCGTAGACGCTCATGGTGAACACCATGGGCTTCTGCTGCACGAATGACATCCTGCGGCGTGTCTCAAGTCTGCTTTTTCTAGAACGGGTCACATCCACACCATCGAAATAAATCTCGCCTGAAGTGGGCATCTCGAGGAAGTCCAGCAGCCTGAGCAGTGTCGTTTTGCCGGCACCTGTAGGACCAATCAGGCCGAAAGCTTTGCCCCTGGAGATATTCAGATTTATGTCTTTTAAGACTGGGGCGCCGTCGTATTTGTGCTCCAAACTCACAGTCTCCAGCAAAGCCATCTATTTCCACCTCTGTTGCAGTCTGCTGAGAGAGAAGTTAATGATTAGTGCCAGACCGATCAGTATTATTGCCAGCGCTATAGACAGCACGATATCTCCCTTCGCCGTTTCCAGAGAAATGGCTGTGGTCATTACCCTGGTGTATCCGCGTATGTTACCGCCTACCATCAAAGCCAGACCGACTTCCGATATGGCTCTGCCGAACCCCATTATTAGAGCAGAGTAAATGGCGTATCTGGCTTCTCTTATGACGATGCTTGTTGCCTGAACTTGACTGGCGCCGATGGCTACCGCAGTTTCATGTGCAGCTTTGTCCACGCCGCTTAAGGCGGCTATCACCAGCCCCATCATTATAGGCGATATAAGTATTACCTGACCTATTATCATGACTTGAGGTGTAAACAGGAGCTGCATGAAACCCAGAGGTCCGAAGCGGGAGAAAAGCAAGAACACGATTAAGCCGACCGCCACCGTGGGCACACTGTAGAAAGTCTGTATTAAGTTTATCAGAGTCCTCTTGCCGTGGAAGTTATTGAAATGAATCAGGCTGCTCAGGGGTAAGCAAATCAGACCGGCGATAACGGTTGAAGAGATGGAGATGACCAGCGTTCTGCCGGTAATCTCCATAACTTCAGGGTCAAGCGTGATAATGAGCTGAATTGCTTTTAGAAATCCTTGCCATATTTCAATCAATTCGTCTTACCACCTTGGATTATTGTGCTGCTTACCCCCATAGCCATCAAAACGCTGCTAATCTATTATGGAACCGGTTTAGTATATTCTTCAACTGACGGGCAGCCTTCCATTGTGCAACCACCATCGGACAATGGGGAGAAAAGAGACCTGCCATATTCAGCCTTGCCGTAAGTACCGATTATGCTCTGAATTTCGGGCGATATGAGCCAATTGATGAATTTATTGGCAATGTCGAGATGATTGACCTGTGTCTTGTCGGGATTGACAGCGATAGCTGCATATACATTGAGGAAAACAGGGTCCTCCTCCACTAAGGGCAAGATAGTTAAGTTGGTTTTCTTAGTATAGGCGAGAAATGTGGATATGTCCGCAAGCGTATATGCTTGCTCTTCGTTAGCCATCAGCAGGGTAGGTCCCATGCCTTTACCAGCTTCTATATACCATTTCCCGGAGTTAAGAACGTCCTCATATTTATACCCGGCTTTACTCCAGATAATTTTTTCCTTAGAGTGAGTTCCGGAGTTATCGCCTCTGGAAATGAACTTGACGTTATCCGGGTCTTTCATGCCTGCTTCGTATATCTTTGTGAATGCCTCGGTTGCTGTTGTGCCTTTAATGCCTGCGGGGTCACCGGGCGGGCCGGCGATAAGAAAGAAGTTATAAGCAAAGTTCCTTCGATTCAACCCGTAGCCTTCGGAAATGAACTTGTCTTCGGCGGCACGGTCATGAACAATCACCGCGTCCACGTCACCTCTCCTGCCGTATTCGAGTGCTATCCCGGTGCCCGCGTAGATTATGTCCATTTCCACGTCGGCATAATCCTCAAAAATGGTCTCCAGATAATACCATAGCCCTGTGTCGTAAAGGCTGGTCGTGGTAGCAATTTTGAACCTTGTTTCAGGGTTATGCAGTGGATATTGCGCAGATGGTTGTTCAGGTTGGGTAGCAGGTGCACATCCAATCAAGAGTGCAAACAGCACCATTGCTGTGGTAAGTACTGCTAATTTGCTAAAAAACCTTTTATTCATTGGCTATCCTCCTCGTAATTTTATTTTTTAATTGGATGTAATGCTTCAATCAGAAAACTGACAGATTTAAGTGGGATACTGAAATGTTTAGAGCGGAGAAACAGTCAGGTAAGAAAGCGCAAAAATATGAGCGGATTCTGTCCCAAAAATAAAACGCCGCTGTTATCAGGGCGTGTTTAATATCAAAGCTAGCTGCTTTCAATTCGGCTCTCCTTTCCAAACATGGGAGGCGTCACCGTTTCCAGTGGCACCCTACCGGCCAATGCCCCTGGTATTCCTTTAGGGCAAAAGGCTCGGAAAGCTAAGTTGAACTTGTGGCATTGTAGCATGATGATTTCCAGATTACAATGCTCCTAAGGTTTTCTGTTGCACAGGTTTTCTTAATCACCCAGCGGTGGAGAACAGGCAGTTAAATTTGCAAAAATTCTAAAGCGTGTCAAGTTCGTTTGTCTCTATGCAGTTATTGCCAAGAATTAAAGTTAGTGCTAATATGTCGGCGGCGTTAAAGAAGATATTCATGAGCCATAAGCCACCACTGATATCTCCACAGGGCCTTTGGTTCGGCGGGAAAGTGTTGAAGTATTTTCTCGCTATATTTTTGTCTCTGACAGTTCTGGTGGTAGCTGTTCTGATTTTATTCTACTATCAAGCCATGCCTTTCAGTTCCTCGAGCCCTTTCCGGATTGTCACCGATGCCGCATCTACCAGTCTCTTTCTGGAGGCGTTGGCAATTGTGCTTATTCCCGGGGCTGTGGGGTCGTGGTTCTTAGCCCATATTATTAGCAGACATGAACTTCTGGAGGACCAGATGGAGTTCAACATCCAGCTTTTCAGCGCCGCTACCGATTCGGTCATGGTTCACGAGTTGAATGGCAAATGCATCTACGCGAATGATGAGGCTTGCAGGTGTCACGGTTATGAAGAAGAAGAACTGGTGCGGATTAACTTTTATGAGCTTAGTGCCCCGGAATATGTCAATACCATTGAGACAAAAATTGAAGAGTTGATGAAAAAAGATCGGTTAACCTTCGAGTCGACTCATATCCGTAAAAACAACTCTTTGATGCCGGTTGAGGTGAAGAGTCGCATTATCAAGGCGGGCGGTCGCAAGTTGATACTGAGCGTTATACATGATATCACTGAACGCAAAAGGACAGAAGAAGAGCTAAGGCAAAGCTCGGAGAGGTTACAAAGGGCTATCGAGGGTACCATCAATGCCGTTGCTTTAACAACCGAGTTCAGAGACCCTTATACCGCTGGTCATCAGCACCGCGTGGCTAAGTTAGCCTGTGTTATTGCCAGGGAACTCGGCCTTACCGAAGAGCAAATCGAAGGGGTACGTGTTGCCGGCACATTGCACGATATCGGCAAAATATATGTGCCCGCGGAGATTCTCAGCAGGCCGGGACGACTAAGAAAAAATGAAATCAATCTGGTCAGGGACCACGCTCAGGTGGGCTATGACCTGCTTAATAAGATAGAATTTCCCTGGCCTGTTGCCCAGATAGTTTTCCAGCACCACGAGAGGATGGATGGTTCTGGATATCCTCTCGGGATTTCCGGCGGCGAAATTCTGCTCGAGGCGCAGATAATGGGTGTGGCTGATGTCGTTGAAGCTATGGCTTCTCATCGGCCTTACCGTCCGGCTCTAAGTGTAGAAGAGGCCCTTTTAGAAATCTTGCAGCAAAAAGGCGTTCTCTATTCCCCAGAGGTAGTGGAAGCTTGCATTAAGCTCTTTACTAAGAAGGGGTTTACCTTCGAATAAGTTGCTAAACATAGTACAAACCTTTTGACAAAAGAAGTCCTATCTCTTAATCGTAAGATTATGCTACTATTTGCCTGACTGCCAGATATAATATTTGACAAATCAAGCCAAAATGTGCTATTATTAACAAAGTCCCGAGTGGTCAAGCTGAGACTTGGCAGGGTGGAGTTCGGCGGAGGCTGAAAGGTGTGTGGTAGCCGACCGGGCACAAGGCGAGCCGAAGCCGAGAGGAGAGATGGAGGGAAAGCCAGGAACGGGTGAGGTTACTCGGGGCTTTTTATTTTTGTTGAAGTGCATGTATCGATAAAGCTTTAACTTCACCATCATTCCTCCAATCGACCTAGAGGAACCGCCATCAGATTACCAATACAGTTTCCAATACACCTATGTCTGTGTCTCTTATTGAAACTCATCTATGCCAGGTGGTAAAGTAGAGCCACTGTGAAGATGCTGGCAATAAAAACCGCTTTCGAAATCACAAATACGACGTTCAGAGAGGCATTATCAAAAAGAGGCTCCATTTATTTCAACTATATTGACGTTGTTTTCAAGTATCCATGGCTCTGCTTATACAACGTGGGTCTCGTGTTAAAGGCGAAATTATTTAATCGTGCCATAATTCACGTTATAGGTGACAGCCACTTAAGGCCCTTCGTCTTCAGGAGTCCTTTTATGTTACACCACATATCGCAGGCAACTGCCTACAACCTGAACAAGGACAACAGCTTCTCCCAGTCAAAGAGATACTTGAACTCATTCTTGCCCGGCATAGACAAAGAAAGAGACGTTCTGCTTCTGGTTTTCGGCGAAATAGACGCTCGGGTGCATATTTATCTTCAATATAAGAGAAACAACGAAGAGATAAGCATCAATAGAATTATAGAGAAAACCGTGGAGAAATATGGAGAGACCATCATGAGATTAAAGGATGATGGATTTACGGTTTTTGTTCATGGCATACCGCCAGCAGCACGAGAAAACTTTGTGTCAAACTTACCATTCCTCGGTACCCCGGAACAACGTAGTGAAATATCCAGAGAATTTAACAAGCAGCTGGGAGAATTTTGCCGGGAGAGCGGCATTACTTACATAGATGTGCAGTCGATTTCTGCGGATGAGAATGGGTTTATGAAGAAGGCATACGCTGCTGATGAAGTACATCTCAATGGAAAAGTCGTCCTTTTTGCGCGCGACAGAATAGTCGAAGCATTCAAGGGCAGCAGAAATTTCTAATTTTCGTTTCTTGAGCTAATTATTGTAAATTGCCCGGTGTGACAGATGCTTGAGTTTTTGAGCGTTAATTGGCAGTGGATATTGCTAGGCTTAATATTTCTTGCTGTGCTGGCCATAGCTCTGCTAGTCAAGCCGGTTCGAGTATGGTTCAGGGTCACTGCTTTCATTTTGGACCTGGGTACCAGCTACAAGCGGAATGCTAAAGTCATACCCAGAGGCATTCTTGTCTCCGAAGTTACCTGTGGCTGCGGTAGCCGAGATATGGTAGCCGATTTGTACCGTCCTGATGGACGGGGGCGACATTCCGGTCTAATCCTGGCTCACGGCGCTATTAAGGATGGGAAAAATGACCAGGCGTTGAGGTTAGCTGGCCAAAGCCTGGCCCGCGCCGGCTATGTCGTTCTGGTGCCTCAACTGGATAATTTGCTTAAGTTTCGGCTTCATCAGGATGATATAGATGTGTTAATTGCCAGCTTTCAATATCTTGCCACACAGGAGTTCAGCAATGGCAAGATAGGCATGCTGGGCGTCTGTATAAGCGCTCCGCTGGTGCTGCTGGCTGCCACTGAGCCTGACGTTAGGCGGGGTTTAACTGTTGTCAGTTCCTGGGGCGGCTTTTACAACATTAATGACTGGCTGCAGGCTGTTATAACGCAGCACTATATTGATGATGGTGAGCTTAAACCATGGAAACCTCGCCCTGTTTTGATACAGGAAACCCCTAAATGGCTCATCGAGCTTTTGTCGAATACCTCGGACAGAGCCTGCCTTGAGAAGATGCTAGGGGATGACTCGGCGGATTCCGTTGAGAGTAACCTTTCTTTTTCAGGACAGGCTATGTATGATATGCTTACTAATCGTGAACCTGAACGAGCAGGAGAGCTCTGGGCAAGGCTCGACCCAGAAATACGCCAGACTCTTGATAAACTGTCACCACACACGAAGATTAGTCAACTCAAGACGAAAATCGCCATTATACATACCCTTACCGACGATGTCATACCCTGGGTAGAATCCTGCAAGCTGGCTGATGCTATCGATAGTGAACATAAGGTTTACTTCAGGGTATTTGAGCAGTTCTACCATGTTAGCATAGAGGACCTGTTGAAGACACGGATATCAAATCTCCACAATGCTGTCTCCGAGGCTGTCCAACTCTGTCTTTACATGTATTCTATCCTTTACCGGTTATGAGGCTGAACGAAGTCTACAGTTGTGACAGACCTAGTACTTGACATTGCCTATTAGAAGTATTAGTCTACTACCGCAATGAGGACGCGGAAGTTCGACTGGGTTGCATTTTATGCACTATGGGCACTCTGGGTGTTCCTCTTGCCATTCATGTATATCGTAGCTGCTGTGAAAACTCGAAAGAGTTGAACTACACCAGCCCTGACCTTGAAAGCAACGGCGTATTCTGATTGCAATAGTAGTCAACGCTGCATATTATTGACCTCGCAGGTATACCTGCAGGTATCGCGTTTCGGCAAATTGGAGGAGAAAGGAGCCGGGCACATGAAACATAAAGAAGGTACATTCAAAGGGCTTAAAGACTTTAACTTGTATTACCAGTGCTGGCTGCCGGACAAAAGCCCAAAGGCGGTGCTGCTGGTGGCACATGGCCTGGCTGAACACAGCGGACGCTACAAAAACCTGGTCGAATACTTCGTTCCCAAGGGTTATGCTGTCTATGCCATTGACCATCGAGGTCATGGCAAATCAGAAGGTGTGCGCTGCTACGTTGACCGGTTCGCTGATTACCTCACCGACCTGAAAACCTTTTTTGGTATAGTGCGCAAAGAGCATAAAGATGCCAAGATCGTCCTTGTCGGTCACAGTATGGGAGCGACGATTGCTACTGCCTATGCCGTCGACCATCAGAAGGAGCTGGACGGGCTGGTAGTTTCCGGGGCAACTCTTGTGGCAAGCTCTAGCGTGTCGCCAGTGCTACTTGCTATAGCCGGGGTAATCTCGGCGTTAGCCCCGAAGATGGGTGTAACTGTGATTGATGCCTCTGCCATCAGCCGGGACCAGGCCGTTGTGGATGCCTACGTTAATGACCCGCTTGTATATCGTGACAAGTTCCCGGCTCGGATGGGTGCTGAGCTGGCTAAGATGTGGAAGACGCTGCCCGAGCAGATGCCGGAGATAAAGCTGCCTGTGCTGATTATGCACGGAAGTGCCGACAGTTTAGCTGACCCCCGAGGCAGCGAGATGTTGTATGAACGAGTTGGCGCAAAAGATAAGACACTGAAATTATACGATGGTTTCTACCACGAAATCTTCAACGAGCCAGAGCATAAGCGCGTTATGGCCGATGTGGAAGCCTGGCTGAGCAAGCACATTTGACTTGACTAAGTCGCTGAGCTAGGTTCAAGTCTCGTACTACGTTGGTAAAAAGCTCAATGCTTCGAACAAGGAGGAAAAGATGGCTGATTGTCATTACCACAAAGAGAGCATCTCGAAGCTTGGCAAGTTGTATGAGCTGAAGCCGGAGCTTTTGCAAGCCTTTATGGCTTTCGATGGCAAGGTCTTTGCTGAAGGCGCCTTGAGCGCTAAGGTAAAGGAGCTGATTGCTGTGGCTTGTGCTCACGTTACCCAGTGCCCCTACTGTATTGATGGGCATACGAAGAAGGCAAAGAAAGCAGGTGCCACGGCTGAAGAGATGGCTGAGGCTATATTTGTGGCTGCGTCCCTGCGTGCCGGCGGTGCTCTGGCACATAGCTGCATAGCAATTGAAGCCCTGGAAGAAAAATAAAGCCGGAATTGGGCATTGCACTCAACTCTAGACTATACTTTCTAGTCTGTGTTTTTAGCTCGCCGGATGATGTCCCAGTAGGCTCCTCGGTTACCTGCTTCTATCAACTGGCAAAGGAAATCATCGTCAGCGTAGTTGTAGCTTTCCTTATCTTCAGGCGCAGCCAGGAACAGAAAACGAGGGTCGTCAGCAACAAGATGTTGGACCAAGTTTAGGGGCTCGTTGCCCAGCAGCGGAGATAAATAGAAAACAGGTTCGGACAACGAAGCTGTCATGGGATGCAACCCTTCATTGCCGAAGCCGCTTGTAACAGCTTTCCCGAGAGGAGTATTGGGATATACCCGTACACCCACAGATATTCCAATCAACGGAATATCCAGCTCTTTTACCTTGTTGATTGTCGTGGTCACCGTTTGCTCTGTCTCGCCCGGTCCGCCTACGAGCAGGTCGAACATGAAGTTAATCTCTTCCTGGCGGAGAATGCTCACCAGTTCGGCAATGTCTTTTAGCCTGTGCCTCCTACCCAGCCTGAGCAACTGCTCGTCGCAGAGAGAATCGATACCAAAGTTCATGCCGGCACAACCTGAGCCTTTCATGAGCCTGGCAAGCTCGCGGTCGAATGATATCGGCGAGCAGTAGCAATACCATCTTAGCCTGTCATTTAACTGGTGCCGTATAATTGCCTGACAAATTTCTTTGGCGTGCGTTATGGGCAGGTTGAACTCGCTGTCGCAGAGATGTAGCCACGATATACCTTGTTCTGCAAGGTCTTGAAGTTCCTGAACTACGATAGCGGGTGGCCGCATACGCACCTTTTTCCCCTTGGCTACCGGGTCGGCGCAGAAGATGCAAGCTTCTGAACAACCTCGCTTTGTTTCTACGCCCACCATAGCGCCAATCTGCTCGTATTTTCGATTGTTGAACAGCCTGCGGCGGGATTGCGGAAAGTGGTCGAGGTCAACGTTGACTCTGGGATTGCGCACCATCTTTTCCCCATACTGATAGACGGTATTAGGTAAAGTCGAAATGTCTTCATCGGATATAAGTGACTTAGCCAGTAGTAGCGTCGCCTCTTCGCCATCGCCATAAATTCCCATGTCGGCACGGACAACCTCAAGGACAAATTCGGGCATTACGGAGAAGCCGATACCGCCAAGTATGATAGGCGCTGCAGTTAGTTTCCTGGTCTCCTCTACAAGCTCGGAAATCCACGGTAAAAAAGACTTTTTCGACACAAAGGATGAATCATCGACATTGCGCACGGTCAGGCCTACAGCCAGTGGCTCATTATTCCTTAGCTCTCTACTTATAGCCTCCCGCCAATCGGCTTCAAAAACGAGGTCGATGATGTGTATGGGAACTCCTGCCTGGTCTAACGTTTCGGCTACATATTCAAGCCCCACGGGACTGACCGGGGGCCGGGTGACGTTAGTATTTATTAAGACAAAAGGTCTCATCATAAAACCTTCTAATTTACAGCGTAGCATGACAGGCATAGAGAAGCAACCGACTTACTGAAATCAAGACTATCAGTTGCCATTCGTTTGTGCTATACTATGCCCGTTTTAAAATCATCTCGTCGAGCATGCTTTATGCCCGGTAATGGCTACATCTTAGTTATCGACCAGGGAACCACGGGAAGCGCTGCTCTTCTCTTCGATGAGGAGGGACAGGTAGTTTCCATTGCCGATAGTGAAATAACCCAGATATATCCTCAGCCCGGCTGGGTAGAACACGACCCTAAAGAGATTTTCCGCACCTCACTGGCAGTAGCCAAGGAGGCTCTCCAAAGAGCCAAAGTGTCCGCCTCTAATGTTAAAGGCATGGGCATCACCAATCAGCGGGAGACCACCGTGGTGTGGGACCGCCGCACCGGTGAGCCTGTCAGCAATGCCATTGTCTGGCAGTGCCGTCGTACCGCATCGATGTGTGAGGCACTTAAGCAAAAAGGCTTGAGCGGGCTTATCCGGGAGAAGACCGGGCTGCCTATAGACGCCTACTTTTCTGCTACTAAACTTCGCTGGATTTTAGACCGCGTACCCGAAGGGCAACGCCGCGCCCAGCAGGGCGACCTGTTGTTCGGCACCATAGATAGCTGGCTTGTCTGGAACCTTACCCGTGGCGCCGTGCATATCACCGACTACAGCAACGCCTCCCGTACCATGTTATTCAACATCCACACTCTTAAATGGGATGAAGAGATTCTTAATATACTGGACATACCGGAGGCTGTTCTTCCCAAGGTGATGCCTTCCAGTAAGGTTTATGGTGAGACTGTTGCTGGGCTGCTGGGGAATGCTCGTGTGCCTCTGGGAGGCATAGCTGGCGACCAGCAGGCAGCCCTGTTTGGCCAGGCATGTTACGATGCCTGCATGGCAAAGAACACCTATGGCACGGGCTCTTTCATCCTGCTCAACACCGGTGATAAGCCGACTCCTTCCGAGAAAGGACTGGTGACAACACTTGCCTGGGGTTTAGATGGCAAGTTTACTTATGCCATGGAGGGGAGCATCTTCATCACCGGCGCTGCTATACAGTGGTTGCGCGATGGCTTGGGCCTGATAAAAAGCGCCGCTGAGAGCGAACCGCTTGCCCGCTCCGTTACTCATAATGACGGAGTTTACTTTGTCCCTGCTTTTGTGGGTCTGGGTGCTCCTTACTGGGATATGTATGCTCGTGGCACCATCGTCGGTCTGACTAGGGGCACCACCGCAGGACATCTGGCAAGGGCTACCCTGGAAGCCATTGCCTACCAGGTTCGTGACGTAATAGATGTGATGAGCGATGAAGCCTGTATTCAATTGGCCTTGCTCAGGGTAGATGGTGGTGGCACTGCCAATGACTTTCTGATGCAATTTCAAGCTGATATGCTGGGAGTGCCCATTCAGCCGTCATCAGTGGCTGAGACTACGTCTCTGGGTGCTGCGTACCTGGCGGGGCTGGCGGTGGGCATGTGGAAAGATACTGCTCAACTCGCCCAAATGTGGCGTGCTGCTAGGACCTACGAACCAAACATGTCTGCCGACGAGCGGGAAACACTTTATTCCGGATGGAAACGCGCCGTTGAGCGCGCCCGCGGCTGGATAGAAAGCTGAGTTCATATCATAGAATAATCCACCTTCGGGAGAGAAACTATATGAAGAGAGATTTTGACGCTATCGCCAGGGAAAAATTCGACTTGATTGTAATAGGCGGCGGCATTATAGGCACAGGCATCGCCCGTGATGCCTCTCTACGCGGCATAAAGACTTTGCTCATTGAAAAGGAAGACTTTGGCTATGGTACCACTTCTCGTTCCTCGCGCTTGATTCACGGAGGTCTGCGTTATCTGCGTATGCTGGAGTTTCACCTTGTGGGGCAGGACCTGCACGAGCGAGAAGTTTTATTGAAAATCGCACCTCACCTGGTGCATCCCTATCCCTTCGTCATACCACTGACCAGCCTTTATTACCAGATAGCTCTGAGTCTGGGCGTGCGACTGTATGATTTCATGGCTGCGGGCAAGTCTATGCCCTCCCATCAGCATCTGTCGCGGCGTGAGACTCTGGACATGGAGCCGGAGCTTGCTGAGATAAAGGGCTTGAAGGGTGCCATAGTTTACTACGATTGCCAGGCACCATTTACGGAGCGTCTGGGCGTGGAGAATGTGCTCTGCGCTTCGGAGCATGGCGCCACCATCATAAACCATGCTCAGCTTGCCGGATTTCTCAGAGATGGTAACGATGTCTGCGGCATAGAAGTACTTGATTGTATATCAGGAGAGACTTACAAGGTGAAGGCGAGGCTGGTGGTAAATGCCGCCGGTCACTGGGTCGACTGTGTCAGGGATTTGTTGCGCAGCGGCCCGGCAAGCACGGTACGCCGGACCAAGGGCATACACTTGCTTACACCAAAGCTGACAAACAAGGCGCTGGTTCTCTTTTCTCCCATAGATGGTCGCCTTTTCTTCGTCATGCCCTGGCTGGACTACACTCTTATAGGCACCACAGACACCGATTATAATGGAGACCTTGATGCTGTTTGTGCTGACGAATCTGACGTGGCTTATATGCTGAAAGGACTACACCAGGCTTTTCCCAAGTTGTGTGAAGAAGACATAATTTATACTACCGCCGGCTTGCGTTCCCTGGCTCACATTGGCGGTGAAAGGGCGTCGAATATTACGCGTGAACATAAGGTGCTTGACCATAAAGGGAGGGATGGAATAGAAGGCTTAATCACAGTGCTCGGAGGCAAAATAACCGCCTATCGCGCCGTGGCTAAGGATGCTGTGAACGTGGTCTGTCGCAAGCTCGGCGTGAGGGCAGAGTGTACCACGGCGGAAGTTCCTCTCCCCGGGGCACCGGCTGTGCCTCAGCCCAGGGTGGCGAAAGCAGCTAGAGATAGCGACCTTCCCGTTGAGACGGTAAGGCATCTTGCCGACCTGTATGGCTCACGCTTCTCGCAGGTGTTGAATCTGGTGAAGCATGACAAACGAGCCGGTCAGCCCATCTGCTCTCACTGCAAGGATATTCTGGCACAGGTAGAGTATAGCGTAAAAGAGGAAAGTGCCCTAACGGTAAGCGACTTTGTGCTGCGGCGCAGTGCCGTGGGATTTGAGGCATGTCAGGGGCTGGATGGCGTGGAGGCGGTGGCAAAAGAGATGGGGCGACTACTGGGGTGGAGCAAGCCTGAGCAGCAGCGGCAGGTTGAAGCCTACCGCGCCCAGGCAGCTTTAGGTCAGAAGTTCAGGACTGGCTTCAGTAAACGGCCAGGGAAGTCCACGAAGGTTTGACACTCAAAGCCAAACTGTGCTAACTTTTTAACGCTTGGCAGCGTAGCTCAGTGGCAGAGCAGGGGACTCATAAGCCCTTGGTCGCTGGTTCAAATCCAGCCGCTGCCACCAGAGTTATTCTTTCTTCTTTATCTTGAAATCATCTGCTACACTCTTGCCGAATGCTTCAGCTGCCTTGCCCACGTCTCTGAATTTAGCTTTGACATCCTCGTCCTTAAATCTGTTTGCCAGGGTTTTTGCTGAATCTGTAGCACTGTCGGCTAATTCTTTTACTTTCCTTTTAGGTTCCGGGTCGTCGAAGACCTCGCTAATTGCCTGACCAAAAGCCCTGAATATTTCGGCAAGGTCATCAGCTGCTGGTTTCTTATCTGGTTTCTCTTCTTGAGACATAACTCCTCCCCATTAGATATCCAAATTCAAACATATTAGAACAACGTCTGTTAACTATTGTCCTACTCGCTTGAAGTAAGCCTTAAAATTCGATATTCTTCTTACAAAGTAGAGTTATCAAATGGAATTCTTGTATTTTCTAGATGGTTTCATTGGCATTAATTGGTTTACCGCGCTCTTCATGCTGCTTACTGGCATTCTCTTGCTCTGGCTTGGCTCCGAGGTAGTCGTCCGTAAAATCAAACCCATTGCGCGCTACTTCAATGTAAAGGAGTTGGTTGTTATTATACTCGGCGTGAGCATCCTCTCCTCTTTGCCGGAGCTTGCCGTGTCATCCTTTGCTGCTCTTCAGGGGAAAACCGACATTTCAATCGGCAACATCGTTGGGTCCAATTTCGTGACCTTGACTTTTGTAACCGCTGTCGCCGCTTTGATTTCACCTCTAAAAATCTGCACCGAGATAAAGGAGAGGGAGAGTACCTGGATGGTCCTCTCAAGTGCTAGTATATTAGTTTTGGCTGCTGATGGAGTCTTGAGCCGTGTTGACGGAACTCTGCTTATCCTTTTATACGTCCCCTATATATTTACTGTGATAAGGGAGGCAGTCAATAAATCCGGAATGGGCAGGCAAGCGACCACAACAGTTAAGAAATCCGGCAGGGGGCGAGAGAAGATAATACCGCATATCCTCCTAGGAGGTCTCGGCATTTTGGGTATCATCATAGGTGCTGAAATAGCACTACGCGCTGGTGAGAATATTGGCGAACGTTTCGGTATCACGCCGCTGATTCTGGGTGTTTTGGTACTCGCCGTTGGTACCTCACTACCGGAACTTGCAGTGGCACTAGCCGCGATTTCTAAGAAAAAGTCGGATGTTACTATTGGTGAGATATATGCCTCCAACATCTTTACGGCGCTATTCATACTCGGTGCCTGTTGTCTCATTACACCTATGAGTGTATCGAATAATATCCTGCGCTTTGATATTCCCCTGCTTGTTTTGAGTGGGATAGTCGTCCAAATATTTATCACGACTGGTAGCAAATTGGTAAGGTTTGAAGCCTTACTGATTCTGGTACTATACATATACTTTGTGCTGGGTCACTTCATCATGGTGCCTAATTTGTAAGCTCTATTCCCTAATCCGCAGCGAAGGCTGGAACTAATTAGCTTTTGGTCGCTGGTTCAAATCCAGCCGCTGCCACCAGACCTCCATCTGTCATTGCGAGTCTACGACGCAGCAATCTTACCTCAGTATAACTCGTTGAGCGAAGTCGAAACGATTCAATAACATCCCGCCTTTAGAATTATTAGAGTACCGCAACTAAAAATTTAATTTGCGGTTCACACTTGCTTGTAGTAATAAACATGTTTACATAGAAAACATGTTGTGTTAAATTCCTTTATAAGGAGAGAAAAGCAAAATGCACAAACCGAGGTTCAAAGGTAAGCACTATGATGTCGGTTATCATCATGGGAACTTTATTTATAAAAAAGGGGTAAAGATAGAACAATATTTTAATCTGACAAAAGACAAAGAGGAATTTGGTATTAAATGTATTGGCGAGTGTGAAAAAGTATTTCCAGAAGTTCTGGAGGAGATCAGGGGTTTGGCAGATGGCACGAAAACCGAGTATCAGGACTTTGCTTCATTCATATTGTGCATGTACTGTTTTGAGTTTCAAAACTGGTGTACATGCTTCGCTTTTAAAGATGATAACAGTATCGTATTCGGACGAAACAGCGATTTTGCAGTAAGTATAGAAGAGCAATATGAAAGTGCATTTTATAATCTGGAAGGTGGTTATTCATTTATCGGAAATAGCACCGCAATGGTACAAATGGAAGACGGTATTAATGAGCATGGCCTGGCTGCAGGCTTAACATTTAATAATCTGGAGGTAACTAAGCCCGGTTTAAATGCCGGTATTTTAGTCAGATACATTTTAGAAAAATGTAAGACAGTGACGGAATCACTGGAACATCTAGCTATAATGCCGGTAGCATCGGCTCAAACACTTACCATTGTTGATAAAACCGGTGATATGGTTGTTGTTGAATGTAATTGTGAAAAAACCGTAGTTATCAGGCCGAAAGATAATGAGAACTTTGTAGTCACCGCCAATCATTTCGTTTCAGCCGACATGCAGCAATACCAGCATAATGAAGAACTTTATGCAGACTATAGATCAAAAGATAGATATCAAACGGCTTATAGTACTTTAAAAACAAGGAACGATTACTCCATAGAATTAGCCCAGGATATACTATCGGGCAAATACGGTTTTATGTGTCAATATGATAGAAGCAAGGGATTGGATACAGTATGGTCTTCCGTTTATGATTTAAAGAACAATAAAATATACAGAGCAGAGGGCAATCCATCGAGAGTTAAATTTAAAAAAGATAACCGGCTTCAATTTTAAGTTGTTTTAACCTTTGCCCCTAAAACAGTATCTATATCTGATACGATTGGCACTCATAAGCCCCTGGTCGCTGGTTCAAATCCAGCCGCTGCCACCAATATCCCTAGAACACCTCATAAAGAACAAGGATTTACCCAATATACTCAAGGCTATTTAGCTTCCCCGATTGAACAAGCAATTAACAGCTTGCTGTAATAGGGCAAATTATCTACGAAGACAGGCTTTTATATTATCCTGGATGTTTCGAGCTATTTCTTCATCAATATTCGGCACGGGGCAACCATGACCAGCAGATAACCGATTATCCTGATGATAATTATGAGCGCTTCTAAACTCGCTGCCAGTCCCGCCAGCGTTAGAGCATGAGAAACGGCAAATAAACCGAAGGCGATGCCGATGTAAAGAGATACCTCAGGAATAGCCATTGCCCGGCCAGGTGCTGAGGCTTCGCTGCTACTGAGTTTGTGAAGAGCTATGTCAGACTTCCTCTTAACATACGCCCAGATGCCCAAAATGAATATTACGGTAGTCAGGATCAAATTGATAATAGTAATCGTCATTTTTTATACCCTCTTTAGTTTTGAAATTCAGCAACGTATTCAACACGGCTTCAAGCCGTATCCACATCATGTTGCCAGCCCGACATCTTACTAGCTTTGACCGACGAAGTAAATAGTACCATACGATCATAAACTGTACGGCGAAGACTCTGGATAACTTTATTACCACCATAACCCCGCCCACAAACCTGATTTATCCTCAGCAATCTCCTCGTTGCTTTTGATGGTTAATAACGAATCTGTATAAGTAATACGGGATTTTCTTGACCATTTGGCTACTATCCTAGGCTTTACTCGACCCTTGGTCGCTGGTTTAAATCCAGCCGCTGCCACTTATTTTTGCTTCACCTGGCCATTTTGCGCCTAGTACGGTTACTAGACTCCAGCCAATCCCTCTAACAACCCAAACTCTATGATAGATACAAGAACGGCGATACAAATACCGAAACCTATACCCTTCACTATTTCCCCTTTACGAGTAACTGCAAAACCAGCCAATGCTAACAGAGCTGCACCAATGACAAATATGCCCGTAATGAAAAGAGTGTTTGAGATGTCCGATACTTCAACGTTGCCAGTTGCGTTTTGCAATAGCTGGAAGACCACAGCAGTTACAGCGAAAACTAGAGATGGAAGTGTCACTGACAATATTGCGTATTTACGGGATTTAGATATATTCTTTCGAGGTCTCAGCATCCACGCAACAATGCAAACAGCGATAAATAGAGGAATGATAAATATCATAATCAATATCTCCTATTTCGTGTTTCATCTTGTTTTTATAATAGCACAACCTGTCAATCTTGGTCGCTGGTTCAAATCCAGCCGCTGCCACCAGTCCTTATCCAAATTGCCATGGCATATCGTCCCTTCTGTCATTGCCAGCCCATCTGCTCCCGTGTTGACAACTATATGTAATCGCCGTATCCTACAAATTGGCAAATGAGAAAGTTGGGTATTTTCCTCCCCATTCTTATGATGGCGTTGCTTATGTGTGCGGTGTCCTGTGTCACCGTGGAAGTTCCGGTGGTGGAGACTTATTACGATACCGAATACAGGACTGAATATAAGACTGAGACCTACACGGAAACTGTGGATGCCGTCGTGGACTCTCGGCAGGGGAGAAAATATCTTAGACCCAGCGTAAAATGGTATACCGACCTGATTGTCTCCGGGTATGAAGGTTCAGGTGGTACATACTACTATGGCTATCAGGTTGACCCATCGGGGCATTCTAAAGCCCAGGTAGAAGTCCGTGTTTCGTCAGGTGCGCAACAGCAAAAAGGGCTGGTGCGGGTTTACGACCTTACCGGCATAGGCCAGGTTCCTCCACGCCCAACCCCGTTCAAGGAAATTTGGTATCAGCCGGATGAACTGAGCTGGTTGAATAGCCTTAATTACGTGCTCAACGCTGCGCGCCTCCTGGGTGAAGTGCGCACTGGCGCAGGAATGGATGACTATATTATCTTTGATGCTGATAGAATAAGGGAATTCGGCATATTCGCCACTACCTGGCACGCCTATTCTATAAGAAGTGTTCAACTGGTATGGGTCGATGAAATAATGGGCAAAAAGACGGTCACCCTGGAAAAGCAGGTACCGTATCAGTCCCCCTACCAGGTTGAGAAACAGCGGATGGTCTACAAAACAGAAAAAGTGCCTTTCTGGCAGGCTATCTTGGGTAGGTAGCAGTCTCAGGATTGAGTGATTTATCAGCTAAATGACCTGCGTGGGGATTTGTATGGTAGCTAGTTCGCCTAATCGTTTTGCCGCCCTTGCCGGAATCCAATTAGTGGGTTCCCATGAGCCGTTACAGTCTAGTAAAAAGACTGTATAGCAGCCGTCGTTGGTCGTTATACCTATCTTGCAGCCATCACCCAGGTTGATTATTTCCTTGGGCTGCCGGGCTCCTGGCTTTTCATATTCAGTGCTGTACACCGTTAACTCCCTCACCTTACTTAACTTTAGTTTACCATTAGTGTAGAAAAAGGGAATCATCATTAAGTACTGATTTTAAATGTCTGATAGTACTGAGTATTTAATAGTACTATATGATTATCAGGGCTTTATCGTTTGCTTGACCTTCTGTCTGTGCTGAAATCGCCACGGGGCTACGTCCCCGCAATGACGAAAGGACTGTCATTCTGAGGAGCAACAGCGATGCGGGAGTCCGCATGGCTAATTACTGCGGTGCTAAAGGCTCTGGCACGGCATAGTGTACCGCTAAAGGTCATGCTCACGATTGAGTGGTTTGTAATCTAAATGCGCTACCTACTGCGATTTGTATAGTGGCTAGTTCACCTAATCGTTTTGCCGCCCTTGCCGGAATCCAATTAGTAGGTTTCCAGGACCCGTTATAGCCTGGCAACAAGATCGTATAGTAACCATCATGGGTCGTTATACCTATCTTGCAACCATCGCCCAAATCGATTATTTCCTTGGGTTGCCAGTTTACTTGATGTTCAGACTTTTCGGACTCAATGCTATACATGCTTAACTCTCCTTCACGTTAGTTGACTTTAGTTTACCATTGATGTAGAGAAAGAGAATCATCATTAAGTACTGATTTTCAGCACCTGATAGTACTGAGTGTTTAATAGTACTATATGATTATCAGGGCTGCGCCGGTCGTTTTTGTTATTGTGACCCCGAAGGCGTGGCAATCTCCCAAAAGCTATGCCATTAGCGGCTGCTGAATTTGATAGCCCGGTCATAGAGTAGCTCCGGATATGCTGGCCCCACCCTGGTAGCTGGCTCTAAATAGGCACGAATCGCCACAAAGGCAGGCTCATCAAGCCCGACCCCATGTGCTGCGGGACCCGTTGGCACTGCCACGCAGTTCTTTTCAGGACTGCAGCTACGCGCAAACTCACATACGTAAAGATATTTAGCCAGCGGGTTACCGGGCAAATATTCCTCGGCGCTACCTGTGTACTGTGTGCTATAGATACCGGCTACCCCGTTCCAGCCAGCCTCGCCGTAAAAGGAGCAGTTTGAGTACGTAGCCTTTCCGCTGGCAGCATGGTTGACACCATAGACGATAACAAACTCATCCGGGTCATCGCCCAGCGTAAAGGTATCGCTGCGCAGGTAGACCGTGTCGCGGCTTTCCCCTGCCACATAAGTCTCTGTCTGAATTGCCTCGTAGGATTCAGGAAGCCAGACAGAAGTTTCCAGTTCATTCGCTGAAAGGTCGCTGTACTTTGACAGTATAGCCCGGCGCAAATCATCCAGCGCGGGCTGTAAATCAACCTCGGTCTTGCCGGTACCCCTGACGCGTAGCTCAGGCGCCGGGAGCGGGTCAAGTTTTACCTGTGATTCAGGTGTTACCCGGATGGCTGCCGATACGGCATTCACATATTCCTGACCTGCTTTTTCATCAGCGAAAAGCGCCATGCGTTGCCCGAAGACAATTGTGTCGAACTCGGGACCCGTGCCCAGTTTGACCATCGAACTCGGGACTACATACGTGTTTATGATGTCCTCGGAATATCCTGCTGCCACCGCAGCGCTGCGTATGCGCTGGTCAATACCTTTATCAGCCGTGACGATGATGATAGTATCCTGGTTGAACGGGTTCCCCTTGGCTCCATCAGGGGTACCTGAAGTCTTAATGGTGAGGTTATTGAGAGGGTCATTAAAGCTGGTCCAGACCCATTTACGCTGCTGGTCTTTTTCATAGTATTTATAGAAGATGAATCCGCAGTAGCTGAAATAGACGCATTCCGGAGGGGTCTTGGTGACGATAACAAGTGCCTCATCAGGATTCATCTGCCATCCCTGTATCAGCCCGGGAGTGCTATATAGCCAATTTTCTATTTTCTCTTGAACGTTAGATACATCCTTAACGTCCGTTATGTTTACATTATCTGGGATAGCACCAAACACCCCTCTGTAAGGCGCACCGGCGTTATTGCCGGCAGCATTGGCTAATTTCCCGGCTTCATACAGTTTAACTAAATCCACATGGACAAATGGCGCCAGTTTCAACGTAAAATCGCTCTTCTCTAATGAAGAGCGGAAAGTGTCAACATCGCCGCCTGATACGCTGGTAGTCGTCATTGTGGGAGCACAGGATGTCGCTATGGATATGAGAATTAAGGAAATAATCGAGACTATGGTAACCGGCAATAATCGTGGCATTTCTTTACCCTCCTTATTGTGTTTGGAATTTTAACCCCAAGCTCTCTGCTTAGTCAATGTGACAGCGCCTTGACTTTCGCCACGTCATCCTTTTTTGTAATTGCGAGCCCTTCTGAAGGGCGTGGCAATCTCAGTCATTTTCTCTGTCATTCTGAGGGAGTCCTTCCTAAATGGGAAGGACGACCGAAGAATCTTGGTGGGGGAGTAAATTGAGATTCTTCCCCTTCACTTTGTTCAGGGTCAGAATGACATGACGTAGATTGAGATCGCCACAGGGCTACGCCCGCGCCATGACAGGGGAAATTTGGCTAAGTGCTTGACTTTCGCCAAGCCGTGGCTTATCGTAGAGCTGCGTACCGATTCGGGGGCATAGGCTGAAATGGGCGGACGAGACAGTTTCATACTGGAGCTTATCTATTTTGCGGTAGGTTGCGCCGCATTAGGCATAGTAATAACCTTCATCATGGTTTATCTCTGCCAATATTTCGGCATCGATATATACAAGAACCTGTGGCTGCTGCTGGTGCCCCTGTTTTCATCGATTGTCCTGAATATCGCCTTTATCGAGCTGTACCGCAAGTACAGGAAGAAATAGCCGTTAATACGGGCTAGTACTAAGTTGCGGTAATAAGCGTAATTATTTCCCCCTCCGCGGTAATAGGCGTAATTATTTCCCCTCAGCGGTAATAAGCGTAATTATTTCCCGTCCATGGTGAGCTTGTCGAACCATGAGAC
>CAZUEB010000004.1:25979-29935 GCA_964619115.1 uncultured Dehalococcoidales bacterium | reverse complement strand
TACAGAAACGCCTCCAGGAGTATTCCTATAAAATCGTGGAGGCAATACGTGTAATTGGGGGCACCAACATTCAGTTCGCGCATGACCCTAAGACAGGCCGTGTCGTCGTAATCGAAATCAACCCCCGAACTTCGCGCTCATCAGCACTCGCCTCCAAGGCGACCGGCTTCCCGATTGCCTTCGTTTCCGCCAAGTTAGCCGCCGGGCTTACACTAGATGAAATCCCCTACTGGCGAGACGGAACACTGGAAAAATACACGCCTTCGGGCGACTACGTAGTGGTCAAGTTTGCCAGGTGGGCTTTCGAAAAATTCAAAGATGCTGAGGACAAGCTCGGCACTCAAATGCGTGCTGTCGGCGAGGTTATGAGCATCGGTAAGACCTACAAGGAAGCGCTTCAAAAGTCAATTCGTTCTCTGGAAAACGGGCACTATGGATTGGGCTTCGCCAGAGACTTTCATAAGAAATCCCTGGACGAGCTGATGAGCCTGTTAAACGAGCCAACGAGCGAGCGGCAGTTCATAATGTATGAAGCGCTGCGCAAAGGTGCCGATGTGCAGAAACTCTATGAGAAGACTTATGTCAAACCCTGGTTTATCAGCCAGATGAAAGAGCTGGTAGAGCTTGAAGAAGAAATCCTCAACTACAAAGGCAAGTCACTGCCAGACGACCTGCTTATCCAGGCCAAGAAAGATGGCTTCTCAGACCGTTATCTTTCACAGATTCTTGATGTACCGGAAAAAGAAATTCGCCGAAAACGTGCTTCTCTCGGCGTTGTCGAAGGCTGGGAGCCCGTTCCTGTCAGCGGTGTAGAAAATGCAGCCTACTACTTTTCAACTTACAACTCACCCGACCAGACCACAAGCAGCAACAGGCGTAAAGTAATGGTATTAGGAGGCGGACCTAACCGCATCGGCCAAGGCATAGAATTCGATTACTGCTGTGTCCACGCAGCTTTTGCCCTGCGCGACGAGGGATACGAGACCATAATGGTCAATTGTAATCCGGAGACGGTGTCAACAGATTACGACACTTCGGATAAGCTCTACTTCGAACCGCTTACGGTTGAAGATGTCTTAAGCATCTACGAAAAGGAAAAGCCTGAAGGCGTCATAGTGCAATTCGGTGGTCAGACACCACTGAACATTGCCAACGAATTAACCGAAGCCGGTGTCAAAATCTTAGGCACATCACCTGAAACCATAGACCTTGCCGAAGACCGTGACCGCTTCCGCCAGATGATGCAAAAACTTAACATCCCGATGCCAGAATCTGGAATGGCCAGCAATCTAAACGAAGCGCTGAATGTCGCCAGGCGAATCGGGTATCCCTTGATGGTGCGGCCATCATACGTGCTGGGCGGCCGTGGCATGGAAGTGGTACATGACGAGGAGATGCTCAAAGAATACGTCGCCGCAGCAGTAGACGTAACCCCCGACCGCCCGATTTTAATTGACAAGTTCCTTGAAAACGCAATCGAGTCCGAGGCAGACGCTATAGCCGATGGAACCGATGCTTTCGTGCCGGCAGTCATGGAGCATATAGAGCTAGCCGGTGTCCACTCTGGTGATTCAGCCTGTGTAATACCACCTGTAAGTATACCTCAGTCACATATCGACACCATCAACGAATACACCAAGAAAATAGCCACGGAACTTAACGTGATAGGTCTTATGAACATTCAGTACGCCATAGCTAAGGATGTTGTATATGTGCTGGAAGCAAATCCCCGAGCATCACGAACCGTGCCGCTGGTCTCTAAAGTTTGCAATATTTCCATGGCCAGGCTGGCAACCCAAATTATGCTGGGCAAGAAACTCCCGGAGCTGAATCTAAAACCCCGCCACATCACTCATTTCGGCGTCAAGGAAGCGGTATTCCCATTTCCCATGTTTCCTGAGGTTGACCCCATTCTGGGACCTGAAATGCGGTCAACAGGAGAGGTGCTGGGGATTGCAAACTCATTCGGGCTCGCCTTCTTTAAGGCGCAGGCAGCCGCGCAGCAATTGCTTCCAGCAGAAGGGACGATCCTGATAAGCCTGTTCAGCAAGGACTTGCCTGCTGCATCAGAAGTAGCGAAGCGATTCACCGACCTCGGTTTTAATATCAAGGCAACACGCGGCACCCGCAAATTTCTAGCCAAACAAGGCATAAAGTCAGACCTGATACTGAAGATGCACGAGGGACGGCCAAACATCGCCGACGGAATCAAGAACAGGGAAATTTTACTGGTAATCAACACTCCCAGTGGCAAGCTGAGCAAATACGACGATTCCTATATTCGCAAGACGGCAATCAAGCACAAAGTGACTTACATAACAACGCTTGCCGCCGCTGCTGCTGCCGCCAAGGGTATTGCGGCATACCGCAACGGCAGGCTGGAGGTTAAATCTCTGCAAAGCTATCATGCCGACATTGCATAGATACGGGGGTTAAATAGTTCACCTATTGAAGCAAGTCACAGCCAGAATCATATCCAACATCGAGCCAATGCCCGGTCATTGCCTTATCTGCGTCGAAGCTCCCGAAATCGCGGCTTCAACGAAGGCAGGCCAATTCGTTACGGTCAGATGCGGAGAAACGCTTATTTTGCGCCGACCTCTCAGCATTCACCAGTCAATTGACTCCAAATATCTTCACCTACTTTTCAAGATAGTCGGCAAAGGCACCATATGGCTATATCAAAGGCAGAAAGGCGAGAAGCTAGATTTGATTGGACCTCTAGGCAAAGGTTTCTCCATTGAGCCAGCAACAAAGAAAGTGCTGCTGGTAGCCGGCGGAATAGGCATTGCTCCCCTGGTCTTCCTTGCCGGAAAGGCAGCAAGCGAAGGAATGTCCGTAAAGCTGCTCTTAGGCACACGCAAAAAAGATGCCCTTTACCCCAGAAAACTCCTGCCAAATGGAATAGAGACAATTATTACTACCGAAGACGGCAGCGACGGCAAGAAGGGCAAGGTGGCCGACATTTTATCCAGATACATCGATTGGGCTGACCAAATATATGCCTGCGGGCCACTAGCCATGTACAAAGCAATAGCCGACCAGAGACAACAATGGAAAAATAAGAAACCTGTCCAGGTATCACTGGAAGTGCGAATGGGCTGTGGTATCGGCGCTTGCTTTAGCTGCAGCATCAAAACAAAAAATGGCATGAAACAGGTATGCCGCGATGGCCCTGTTTTCGACCTGGACGAAGTTATATTGGAGGAGGTAAGAATATGACGGTAATAAACAAAACCATCCGCCTCAGCACCAGAGGAAACTGCGATATGGTAGATATAACCGCTGAAATAGCCAGCGAAATTAAAAACTCTAATATTAATAATGGCATAGCCACAATTTTTATCTCCGGGTCAACCGCAGGCATAACAACTATTGAATACGAGGACGGGCTGATTAGCGATTTCAAGGATATGTGGGAACGGCAGGCGCCTTCAAATATACCTTATCAGCACAACCAGAGATGGGGAGACGGAAACGGACACTCTCACGTGAGGGCTTCACTACAGGGCCCCTCATTGGTCGTGCCCTTCGCTAATAAGAAAATGACGCTTGGAACCTGGCAGCAGATTGTAGTGATAGACTTTGACAATCGCCCCAGAACCAGAGATGTCATCCTGCAACTCTTAGGCGAATAAGAAACCTGAGACATAGCTTCACCGGCAACTTGGGCATATCATTGTAAAAGCCATTTACTGTAAGGTAAAATGTCGTTTGACTTTTCGTATTCGCTTCTACTCAAACTGAAATAGAGACATATAGTAAAATGCGTATCTGCTTGCTCAGCTACAGAAGTTATCGCTATTCCGGCGGACAGGGTATTTACCTTCTATACTTAAGCCGCTCCCTGCGCGACCTCGGTCATCAGGTAGATGTAATATCAGGACCACCATACCCGGACCTGGATGACGGAGTAAGGCTGATTAAATTGCCCAGCCTCGACCTGTATTCCATGT
>CAZUEB010000004.1:20289-25879 GCA_964619115.1 uncultured Dehalococcoidales bacterium | reverse complement strand
CTGGATGACGGAGTAAGGCTGATTAAATTGCCCAGCCTCGACCTGTATTCCATGTCATCAGTAAGACGACTGTTCATAAACCCACTAAAATTAAATACGTTCCCTAGCCTGGTAGAATGGCTCGGCACCATGAGCGGCTACTTTTCAGAACCTATGGCTTTCGGCATGCGCGCCTATAACCTCATGCGTAACAGTCCAGAGAACAAATACGACATTATTCATGATAATCAAACCCTGGCATATGGTGTGCTTAAAATTCAGGAGCTCGGATTTCCAATCGTTGAGACTATACATCATCCCGTAACCATCGACCGAGATTTAGCTATTCAGTCAGCAACTTCACTGAAAGACAAGTTGGGCTTAAGGAGATGGTTCTCCTTCATCAATATGCAAATCAAAGTGGCTCGCCGGCTTTCCCACTTAATTACAGTCTCACAAACTGCCCGCCAGCACATCGCTGACACCTTCAAAATATCCCAGGATAAGCTTCGCGTTATATACAACGGGATTGACACAGATATTTTCAGCCCTTCCCCGAAGGTACATAGAATGGAAAACAGGCTTCTGGTAGTGATAAGCAGAGACACAGCCGTTAAAGGCTTGAGATACATGCTGGAAACACTGGCAATATTGAGACAGAAACACCCTCTCGAGCTAATAGTAATAGCCAAAGGCACAGATAACAGCACAACGCAGAGGCTCATCAATAAACTGGGCATAAGAGATTATGTAAAGTTTATAGACGAGATAGACACTGCTGAACTTGTAAACCAGTACAGGCTTGCCAGTATTGTAGTAATTCCATCAGTATATGAAGGTTTCGGTTTGCCCGCTGCCGAAGCCATGTCTTGCGGCGCTCCGGTGGTCTCCACCACCGCTGGCGCTTTGCCAGAGGTGGTAGGAGATGACGGCATACTGGTGCCCCCCGCTGATGTGAAGGCTCTCGCAGATGCGATTTCAGCGCTTGTGACTAGCCCAAATAAACGTAAACATCTCAGCGAGATAGGACGAAAGCGAATAATACAGAAGTTCAACTGGCGAAATACAGCCAGATACACTGCCGATGTCTACTCCGAGGCAATCGAATTCCATAAACACATAAATCGAACTGCTTAGTTTTTACTAATAAAAATTCCCCGATTTCTATCCGTGTCCCCTACTCTATGCTAGATATGTTGATATATCTAGCAAACATATGTAAAATACCTTGGGGATTTTGTGCTTCTCCCCTGAATACCCGATGTTTAGGCAGATTACAAAATGCGCATATGCTTGCTCAGTTACAGATGCTATCGCTATTCCGGCGGACAGGGCATCTATGTCCGCTACCTAAGCCGTTGCCTTCATGAGCTTGGACACGATGTTGAAGTAATAGCAGGACCGCCATACCCGGAGCTGGAAAATGGTATAAAGCTAACCAAGCTGCCCAGCCTCGACCTGTATGCGCTGCCAGAAAGACAACGCTTCCTTATAAACCCCCGAAAATTGGACTCCGCGCCTGACCTTATAGAATGGCTTGGCGTTTGCACTGGATTTTTCACCGAGCCATCGACTTTCGGCATGCGCGCCTATAATTTGCTGCGCAGCAATAATGGAAGCAGAAAATATGACGTTATCCACGACAATCAAAGTCTTTCACACAGCATCCTGAAAATAAAAAAACTCGGCACACCGGTGGTAACAACAATTCATCACCCTATCACCATCGACCGAGACTTAGCCCTCAAAGCAGCCAGGTCTTTATGGCAAAAAATGGGCATCAAGAGATGGTACGCATTTGCCAATATGCAGCTCAAAGTTGCCAAAAAACTGTCACACTTTATTACCGGCTCACAGAATTCTTACCGCGAGATTATCGACACCTTTAAGCTGCCGCAAGATAGCCTGCGAGTTATCTATGATGGTGTTGATAGCTCTATATTCACCCAAGCCCCCGGTGTCAGGCGACTGGAGAACCGCCTGCTTGTAATAAACAGCGGTGATACCCCATTAAAAGGATTGAAATACCTGCTTGAGGCGGTCGCTGCTCTAAAGTCGGAATGGAAAATAGAGCTTATGATAATTGGAAAGCAGCTGAAAAATGGCTACACTCAAGGACTAGTTGATAGTCTGGGCATTACTGACTGCGTTACCCGTCTCGGACAGGTGAATACAACTGAACTAGTGCGCCAGTACTCCATGGCAACGATGGTAGTAGTGCCATCAGTTTATGAGGGATTTGGTTTACCGGCAGCTGAAGCCATGTGCTGTAGCACGCCTGTAATTTCAACAACGGCGGGGGCTTTACCAGAAATCGTCGGCGATGCCGGCATACTGGTGCCTCCGGCTGATACCAGAGCGCTGGCAGAGGCGATTGCAGGCTTACTGGATAATCCAGATAGGCGCAGACAACTCGGAGAGAAGGGACAAAGACGAATAATAAACATGTTTGACTGGAGAAACACCGCCAAAAATACGGTTGAAGTCTACAGGGAAGCTATCGAGCACCAAAAAACTATTGAGGCACAATGAGATATACCACCCAAGGAGCAATCTAAAATGAAGTTGAAGTTTGATAACTGCCTATCCAAAGAATATCTGAGCCCCACGGTCGGCTCCATCGTGGAGGTACAACAACCAGATGGCTCAATCCCCTGGTTCCAGGGTGGGATTACAGACACGTGGACGCATGTTGAAAGCGCCATGGCACTTGATGTTGGCAGCTTTCATGGCGAAGCACAGCAAGCCTATGAGTGGCTGTCCGAAACTCAACTGGGAGACGGAAGCTGGTATGCCTCATACAAAGATGGTAAACCGCTTGAAACCTACAAGGTCTCGCATAGCGTTTCATATATTGCCGTCGGAGTTTGGCATCATTATCTGAGCACCAGCGATGTTTCCTTTATCAAAGAAATGTGGCCTGCAGTACGGGCTGCAATCGATTTTGTACTGGACATGCGGGGACCTAACGGCGAGATTTACTGGGCCAGGGATACCGCCGGTGTCATATACCCGACTGCGTTGATAAGCAGTTGCAGTTCAACATACTTAAGCATTAAGAGCGCCCTTTCTATCGCCTCAACTTTAGGCGAAGAGACAACTGATTGGAAAGAGGCAAATGCCGCCTTGGCGAAAGCAATTCAGAAACTACCCTGCGTGCTCAGCGCGCCACAAAAAAACAGATTTACATTCGCTATGGACTGGTATTACCCGGCGCTGTGCTGCGTAGTCAACGGCGATGACGCCAAAGATCGTTTTTCCAGCGGATGGAATAGATTCGTCATCGATGGCTTTGGCTGCCTCTGCAGCTTGGAACAGGGATGGGTCACTGCTGCCGAAACAAGCGAGCTGGCTATTGCCCTGGCAGTGCACGGCGAATATAAGGACTCGGCAACAGTCTATAACTGGATTCACCAGCTGCGTGATGATGACGGCGCCTACTTTTACGGCATAGCACTGCCCACCAGGGAAATCTGGCCTGAACAAAAGCCAACCTGGACATCGGCAGCGGTAGTCCTGGCAGCCGACATGTTACGACCCATGTCTGCTACGAGCCTGCTTCTTGACCACCACGGGTTTACAAAGCCGTAGCACCCCAAGTGTCTTCGTCATCGGCAGTTCCTCAAATCGCCCCGAAGCCAGTGCTTCTTTGTAAACTTCGAGGGGAGCTTGCCCACCTTCTGCCGAGTCCAAAAAGATATCATGGAAGACGAGGAATCCGCCGGGAAGCAAATGCGGGCACCAGCACTTGTAATCTGTCAAAACCGTTTCATAACTATGGCCGCCGTCAATGAAGACTAGCCCTAAAGGAGTAGCCCAATCTTTAGCTGCCACATGTGACCTGGTAATCATAGGCACAACAACTTCCTCTAGCTCGGCTTTTTGTATTGTAGCCCGAAAGTATTGGAAGCTATCAATCAGACCGGTATTACTGTCGAAAAGGTCAGCATCAAAATATGACTGCCCGGGCTGTTGCTCCTCAGAACCTCTATGGTGGTCTACGGTGAACAACGTCCTCTCCTTTATTTTACAGGCAATTCCAAGATAGACTGCAGATTTACCACAGAAGCTACCTATCTCAAGGCAGGGCCCGAGCGAACACGCCTCCAAAGCTAATTCAAATAGCCTCAGACCCTCCTCCTCAGCCAGGAAGCCCTTGACTTCAGAGGCAAATCCCGGTATCAGACTCCGCATTTCCATTTGTCTGGCAATAAATAGGATACACTTTTGCAGCGCTGGCTTCAATTACAGGCGGGCAGACCACTGTCATTCTGAGCACTGAACATCTTCCATAGCATACTCTTTTCAAAAGTATTATAATACCATCTTGACATGTTGAACGAGCGGTAATGTTCAGAGATACCTTTGCAAGGCGCTACTCTCGGACAACATCAAGACGGCAAACTGACCTTTTATTTAACGAATGGGAGCCAAGCCACAATGAAAAATAAACTAATCACAGCGATCATACTTCTCGCGGTTCTGTTCACAATAGGCTTTTCTGGTTGCGGCGGCGAAGATGCGGAAACGAGCCAGAAACAGATAGCCGAGGTTAGTCGCGGCGACCTCTTGGTTACTGTCCTTGCTGACGGCAATTTGGACATGCCGCGTGACGTACAGCTCAAATTCGGCACTCCGGGCACGGTGAAAGCTATATATGCCAGGGAGGGACAAAAAGTTAAGGAAGGCACATTATTAGCCAAGCTGGATGACACCACCCAAAAACTAGCTATCGCCTCCGCCCAGTATAACGTGGAACTGGCCATGAATGAGCTGGTGGAGAAGATACACCCGGCACTGATGGGCTATTCGGGAACGTACCCTGATACCAGCACTGTTCTCCGCGTTGAGCAGGCTCAAGACGAGCTAGGGCAGGTAGAAAAATTCCTGGAGCAGGGCAGATACCAGGAGGCTGCGGCTGAGCTACGCCTGGCAATACATGACCTTGACGCCAGCTACAAAATGCTCAATGTTCCGGAGATAACCGCGTCCTTGCAGGGATACGATGAGTTTGGCTCACCGGTGGAAAACTATCCCGATATCTCCAGGGCAATCAAGCGCCTGGAGCAGGACCTGGCAAGATTAATCGAAATACAAACGCTCCTTGAGCAGGGTAAATATGAGGATGCTAAGACTAAATTAGCTACCGCGCAATACAAGTTGAAAGAAACCCACCTCCTGGTCAAAAGCCTGAGCGGCAGGATCAGTGTATCTCAAAGAATAGGAGAATGCTGTGCACAGCAGGCAACTCAAGGTATGACCATGAGTTGGATAAATAATCCCAGTTATCAGCCCATTCCATTTATGCTTAACCCCTTTCCACCACCACTACTCATTCCCGACCCAACCTACGATCCGCGCCAGTCAATATCGGTTGGGGAGTACACAGGAACCGGGGCAACAGGACTGATGCCACTACCCTACCCCGACACCTCCACATCCCTTGCCTGGCTGAGGCGAGTTGAAGAAGAACTGCAAAAGATACAGGCATGTAAGGATTCGGATAGCTGCGACGCACTGGAGATGTCCACCCTTCTGCGCATGGCTCAGCACGACGTGGACATGAGCCGCACCATACTCGAGAACAACGAGCTGATTTTCAGGGGCGGTG